>WJJN01000723.1 GCA_014729735.1 Candidatus Zhuqueibacterota bacterium | reverse complement strand
CCGCAGCGTCAACCAGCCGTAGCCACTTACGTCTTCGATTTCACGATCAAAGATTTTGTATTTTCCGCTTTCGCAATAAATAATGTCTTCCGGCGTCTTGATATCTTCTTCCAGAATAGCGGACATAAAGATCGGTTTGAAAGTCGAACCCGGCTCGAAAGAATCCGTAATACTTCGATTGCGCCATGAACCCGGGGGATAATTCCCGGGAGCGTTGGGATCGAACGACGGGGATACTGCCATCGCCAGCACTTCGCCTGTGCGCGGATTCGTGACAACCACAATTCCGCCATCTGCATTGTGTTCGTTGATGGTGTACTTCAGCTCTTCTTCAGCAAACAACTGATACGTATTATCGATTGTCAGAATAACATTTTTACCACTTTGTGGCTTTTCAACAGATTTGGACATACCTGCAAAGGTTTTTCCCAGGGCATCTTTTTGATAAAATGCGCGCCCTGGATTTCCTTGCAGCAATTTATCCTGCGTCAGCTCGATACCGCTAAGCCCTTTTAAATCCACATCCGTAAATCCGACGAGATTGGCAGCCAGCTTTGTATGCGGATAATAGCGTTTCATTTCATTGATTACCTGAACGCCGTCGATATTCAGCGTGTCGAATTGCGGAGCGATTTCATCATCGATGCCGCGGCGCAGCCAGATAAAATGATTGCCATTCGTTAATTGCCTCAAATAATAGCTTTGATTTCCACCAAGTATTTCGGCAAATTTACTGGCAGCATAATTCGGATCCTGCACTTTCTTGATATCAACTCCAACAGACAACGCAGGTCGATTGACAGCCAGGTATTCCGCATTTCTGTCGTAAATTGTGCCGCGGTTTGATGCGATTTTTGTTTCCATAATATATTGACTCTTTGCTTTTTCCACGTATTTACCTCTGTCAATTAGCTGAAGTTGAGCCATCCGCAGGATCAAAATGATCCAAACAAGTAATGCAAGCGTTAATAAAAATGATATCCGTTTTATTTCGTAGCCATGTGCCATAACCTCTGTGTCATCTAATTTATACGAGAATTATTTATCTTTCTGCATATTTGAATTCCGTTGCCGGAACGCGGCGTAATTTGTTCAAAACGGTGATCGAATCTTCAGGCAGAATCGTCGACAACAATTTCCGTTGTCTTCTGAAATCTTCCGGAATCGAAACGACTTCATATTCCGGGAAAACGAGATTCAGAGTGTTTTTGGAAATGCCGATAATCCGCGCATCGTTCGAAAGATTCAGCACAACTGCCTTGGACTTCTCTCGCTGTTCCAGCAGTGCCAGTTCCTGTTTTCTTAAATCTTCCAGTTCGTCTGTCAATTGATTGAACTGGATTTTCTGCCATACAAAACCGATCATCATGCAGGCGATAAGAATCAACACAAGCATGATCAGCGAAATGTGGCTTCCATTGTCTACTTTGCTGTTCACTTCATTCAGGCTGTTAATCACTGAAAAATTTTTCTTTCTTCTACGTCGTGCCATTGATTTTCTCCGCTGCTCGCAATCGAGCGCTTCTGCTGCGCTTGTTTGATGATATTTCTCTCTCAGAAGGTTTTACAACATGTTTCGTTAAAATTTTGACCGTAGGTTTTTTGTGACATACGCATTCGGGAAAGGAAGGTGGACATGTGCAGGGATTGTTTTGCCTCCGGAGAAAATTTTTGACAATTTTATCCTCTAATGAATGATAAGAAATTACGACCAGTCTGCCTCCTTCCTTTAATAATGGAATAGCCTGTTCCAAAACATGGGTTAAACTCATTAATTCATCATTTGTCCTGATCCGGATCGCCTGGAATATCCGTGACAGGGTTTTTATTTGAAATTTATGCGGTACTGTGCGACGGATGATATCACTCAGCTCCACAGTGGTTTCGACGGGAGATTTGCGTCGTGCCCCGACAATGGCTCTCGCAATAGCACGCGACTGTCGCTCTTCTCCGTATTCTTTGAAAATAGCGGATAACTCGTCCACACTGTAATCATTGACGATGTCTCGTGCAGTCAGTTTTTGATTTCGATTCATACGCATGTCGAGTGGTCCGTCAGTTAAGTAGCTAAATCCGCGTTGCCCGTTATCGATCTGATGAGATGATACTCCCAGATCGAATAAAATTCCAATCACCTGCGAAATATTGACTTCTCGCATCACATCCGTTAATTCTGAAAAGTTAGCATGAAAGAGCCGAACCTGGTTTTCAAATTGCTGCAATCTTTGTTCGGCAAATTCAATCGCCTGCTGATCTGTATCAACTCCAATCAGCCGCCCATGCAGCGAGAGACTTTCCAGAATTGCCAGACTATGACCCGCACCACCGATTGTGCAATCGATATAGGTGCCGGAAGGATCAGTAATCAAATATTCGATTACTTCGTCCTTCATAACAGGCATATGAAAATAATTCGGGTTCATAGCGGCTGCTCTGTTATATGTAAATGTTAAAATAACGATGTCACGATCAAGGGTAAGCGATTGCACTTCAATAATGTAATCGCAAACCTTTTATATAAACCTACGGCATTAGTTCTTTATCGATTTGAACTTCGGAATTTTTCATCTTTTCCAGATATTGTTTTCGTGCTTCAGGCTCCCAGAATTCGATGCGATGAAAAGCTCCGATGATCATAATTTCTTTCTTTATTCCGGCATGTTCCAACAATTTCGGTGAAATGGCGATCCTGCCCTGCTTATCCAATTGCGCGTCCACCGAATTAGAACCCGTCACAGAGGTATAATAGCGATGCGCTTCATCGGATTCGGAAAATTCGTTGATTTTATCGACGATCTTTTGCTGGAAAACATCGAGCGGATAAGCATCCAGGCACTTGTCCTTACTCTGCGTGATAATAAAGGTATTTTCCGCTTCGGGTGACATCGTCTTCCGGAATTTCGCCGGGATATTCACCCTGCCCTTATTATCGATTGTATATTGATATTCTCCGATGAAAAAAGCCATATTCACCTGTTTCAGGAAAAATGTACCATAATCCTGGGCAAATAAACCAAAATCATGTATAATTAACCACTATTACCCACTTTTAACCATATTATACTATTTTATTTTGAAAATGTCAAGTAAAAAATAAATTTAATTAAAAAAAGTGGTTATCATTATTGATCTTGTAACTTTCGTTATTCCAGTGCATTAAAACTTATTATGATTTGTTAACAAAAAGTGAGATGCGAATCCGATAAAATATGTTGCGAATTTAGGCGTTGTGGGCACAGATCTTGAACTTAGCCCAGCAGTTTTAAATGAAGTATTAATTTGAATTTTGAGTTCCCCCCTTTGAAGGGGCGACAGGGGGGATGTTGCGTATTTTAGATTACTTATATCACATCTCCATGAATCTACCCTGAAGAGGGGGGACTTCGGATTCGCCCTTTTAACATTTTTCTGATCCAACGGAATAAAATTAGTGGGAGTGGCAATTGAATACAGATATGGAAGTCTAGCTTTCAATACGAACTATTTTCTTGACAATTACCATCATATTGTTTATTTTAAGATACAAGCAAAACGAACAATAAAATTAAATTTACCCGAGGGAATAATAATATGGAACATAAAATGACACGCCGCACCTTTGTGAAAACGACCGGGCTGGCATCGCTGGGATTACTGACCTTTTGTAGCGCTAGAAATCGATTTGACATTATCATCCGAAATGGAACTGTTTTCGATGGGATTTCGCCGGCAGGGAGGAAGCTGGATATCGGAATATCCGGGGAACGAATTGCTGCGATGGATAATCTCGAAAATGCCAGCGCCGATGTCATTATCGATGCCGCAGGACTGGCAGTAGCGCCGGGATTCGTTGACATTCATACGCACACAGATACCGAGCTGTTTGTAAATCCGCTGGCTGAAAGTAAAATCCGCCAGGGTGTTACGACAGAGGTCGGCGGCAATTGCGGGTCGTCTCCGTTCCCGCTGAATGACGCGGATTTCGCGGAGATGGAAAAGAATCTGCAGGAAAAATACGAGTTGCCATTAACGTGGCGCAACATTCAACAGTTTCTGGACGAGTTGGAGAAAACAAAGATCTCACTGAATTATGCCACCTTAACCGGACACGGCGATCTGCGCAGCTTTGTCATTGGAAAAAATGATGTTCAGCCCTCCGCAGATCAACTGGATCAAATGAAGCGCCGATTGGCTGAGACGATGGAGCAGGGAAGCTTCGGTCTTTCGACCGGGTTGGAGTATGCACCGAGCAGCTACGCGAAAACACCGGAGTTGATCGAATTGTGCAAAGTGGTTTCCAATTATGAAGGATTATATGCAACACACATGCGAAGTGAGGATGAAAAAGTCCGGGAAGCTGTAGAAGAGGCATTGCAAATTTGCGAGCAGGCTTCCGTTCCGCTGCAGATTTCGCATTTAAAGGCATGCAACAAAGCCAACTGGCACAAGACTGAGAAGCTTCTGGAAATGATAGATCAGGCACTAAATTCGGGATTGCCGGTGAACGCGGATCGCTATCCATATATCGCGTATGGCACAGGACTGGGCACCTTCCTGCCGCTGTGGGCAAGGCAGGGGACTAATGAGGAAATTACTGAGCGTTTGAAAGACCGCACGTTAATTGGCGATATCAGAGAATACGCTGCCAGCCGGGCGCAGAGAATCGGCGGCTGGGACCGCGTGCTGATCAGCAATTGCGGCAGCGAAGAGGGTATGAAGTATGAGGGGAAATACATTCTGGAATGTGCGGAACAGGAGCAAGCCGATCCGGTGGATTTTGCGCTGAATTTGCTGAAAGAAGAGAACATGAAGGTTGGAATCATCGGTTTTGCAATGGATGAGGATAATTTGAAGAATGTGCTGAGCTCTCCGCCGGTGATGGTCGGCTCCGATGGCTGCGCCGTCGCTCCATACGGAAAACTGGCAGAAGGAAAACCACATCCGCGGTTTTATGGTACATTCCCGCGGGTGCTGGGTAAATACTGCCGCGAAGAAAATATTTTCGACCTGGGAACTGCGATCAGAAAAATGACATCCATGCCGGCTGAAAAGATGGGTCTGAAAAAACGTGGAATGCTGAAAAAAGATTACTTTGCCGATATCACCATTTTCAATTCGCAGGCTGTCATCGACCGGGCGACTTTTATTAATCCGCACCAATATGCGGAAGGTATCGAATATGTTATTGTGAACGGCAAAATCACCATCGAGAGGGGAGAACACACCGGCGAGTTCGCAGGGAGTGTTCTGAGACATCAGGCGGTTTGAGATTTTTGAACTGAATCAGTGCAAATCAGGGAAAT
>WJJN01000113.1 GCA_014729735.1 Candidatus Zhuqueibacterota bacterium | reverse complement strand
CCAGGGCTACTGTCGCTTCATGCCTGGCGGTGTTCTGTTCCTGAATTACTGGAAGCGACGCTCCGATTTTCCTGAAAAAGTACAGCAGAAAATGTTGCAGCATTGGATGGAGGAAGTGGAGTTTTTGAGGGGGATGATTGAGAAACAAAAAGAGAATTGAATTATGACGAACAATTTTCAAGTCCGCATGTTGTCAGAGAAGGAAAGAGACAAAAGCCTCGGACTCATGAAATCGGTTTTCGAAGAACAGAAAATGGAGAAGCTTTCTGATCTGGATAAACAATTCTGGGAGTGGCAAAACCTGAATCACCCCGCAGGATCTTCTAAAATATGGATCATTGAAAATGATGATAAAGAGCTAATTGCACAGATGATCAATTCACCGGTTCAATTGTATATTGACGGTAAAATTTTTAACGGGGGTATTACTATTGATCTGTTGGTGAAAAAAGAGTATCGCCGTCACGGCTTCTTTAAGAAGATGGGACAGCAGGCAATCAAGGATTTGGAAAAAATTTGTATGGATTTTCAAATCACTTTTCCCAGACGCGAAAATGTTCACGAGGGATTTGTCAAACGATTGAACTGGACGAAAATTGGTGATTTACCATTTCTAGTCAAACCGATAAATTTAGATGGCATTATTAAAAGCAAACTCGGAGATAATGCGTTTACGAAATCCATCGCCTGGACCTTTAAAAAAGGGGACGAATTTAAAAAGTTAGCACGAATCAAAAAAAGAGAACCTAAATATAATTTTCAATTCCTTGACCGCTTTCCCGATTCCACCGATGAAATCTGGCATGCTTTTCGGCGCTCCTGCAGAATTGCAGTTGTGAGAAATAAACGGTATCTGGATTGGCGTTACATAGAAAAACCCAATGGCAATTACTCTATTTTGGGCATTTTTAATAAAAATCAATTACTTGGATTTGCGGTACTAAAAGCAAAAACGATAATGTCGATGCACGTGGGTTTTATTGTCGATATAATGACCATTCCCCAGAAGGATATTATCAAAGCGCTTATCAATGAGGTGATGCACTATTTCAATGATGAAAAAATGGATTTATGCGGATGCATAATCACGAGGAATAATCTTTTTTTCAATTCATTACGGCAATCGGGATTTTATTATATCCCGGTGCGTATCAATCCAAGAAATTATATTCTCGATGGCTATCTGAAAGAGAATGAAATCGATAAATCGGCATTTTCAAATATCAACAACTGGTTTATCACGATAAGTGATTGGGACATCATCTAATGGAAAACAACTGCGTATCATTTATCATTTTGACCTGGAATTCGAAAAAACTGATAAAAAATTGCATCCAGAGTTATGCGAATATCCTTGGGAAAGAAAATTTGACCGCGGAATTTTGGATTATCGATAATGGGTCAGACGATAAAACAACGGATTACATCAAGCAAGAGTTAGTGCCCGAATTCAAGGGATCCTATGAAATCCATATCATATCACTGGATAAAAATTATGGGACGACATTTTCCCGAAATCTGGCACTCAAAAAAACAGTGGGTAAATATATTGTTATTTGTGATTCGGATACGGCATTTTATGGCGGAAGCCTGCGAACAGCTTTGGAGTACATGAAAAGAGATGAGAAGACAGGCTTGATTGCGCCGCTTCTCGTGTGGCCGGATATGAAGCCCCAACCATCGGTTCGCAAATTTCCGACGTTGATAGATAAGCTATCCAAAATTGGCAATATTCTTTTCAACTTGCCAATCGGCAACAACGATCTCTATAATAATTTAAGTAAAACAGAAATAATTCCGGTTGAAACCGCAGCCTCTGCTTTCTGGATTTTGAAAAGGGAAACAATCGAAACAGTTGGATTCTTAGATGAAAAGATTTTTTATGCACCGGAAGATATCGATTATTGCCTTAGAATCTGGAAAAATGGATATCGTGTTATGTATATGCCGGAGCTGGTTATCAATCATTTTGCTCAACGAATTAGTCGCAGCAAACCGTTTAGCAAAATAGCACTAAGCCATTTGAAAGGGCTGCTGTATTATTTTTATAAACACAGATATTTTTTATCTAGAGCAAGAATAAAGCAATATTATGCCCCATCCTTCCAAAAACAAAATTAGGATTTGCCATGTTCTTTCAAAACTTGATATCGGAGGCATGGAGAATGGTGTCATTAATCTGTGCAATAATTTAAATTCTGAGAAATTTGAACCGATGATTTGCTGTGTCAAAGATCGCGGTTTAATGGCGGCGCGCTTAAGCGACAAGGTAAAAATTTATAATCTACGATATAAAGAAGGAAAAGCGCCGTTAAGACCTGTTGCTCTGGCATCATTTTTCAAAAAAATCAAACCCGATATCGTACATACACACGGCTGGGGAAGCTGCTCATTCGACGGGATCATCGGTGCCCGCCTGGCATCGGTTCCAGTTGTACTTAATGGAGAGCATGGATATATTTTCAGTGAAAAACACCAGATATATTTGCAAAAGTTACTGGCGAAAATGTGCGATCAAACTCTTTCTGTGTCCAATTCCTTGAAAATTCGGATTCAAAAGGAATTCAATTTGGATCCTGAAAAAATATCAGTCATTCAAAATGGTGTTGAAATAAATAATATACGATCCCGGTCTGAAGCTCAAGCATTCAAAAACAGAGTACTAAACGAGCTAAAGCTTGATCCTTCTGAAAAATATTTCATCATCGGATCGGTTGGAAGTTTAAAATCTGCTAAAAATCAGATGCTTCTTTTAAGAGCGATTCAAAGAATTAAAAGCGATACGAATATATTAGTGCTGTTAATCGGTGATGGACCGGACAGAACGAAATTGGAAAAATTCATTGCTGAAGCGAATTTGAATAAATCTGTTTTTTTAATGGGTCAACAGCAAAATGTACAGGAATTCTACCCACTCTTCGATGTACTGGTATCAACAAGCATTTCAAACCATGAGGGAATGTCCAATGTTATTTTGGAGGCGATGGCAAATTCAATTCCTGTTATTGCAACGAATTCAGTGGGCTCAGCAGAATTGATCAGAGACCGGTTTAATGGTTTTCTCATCACTTCAAATAACATCGAAGCTTTGCAACACAGGCTCCAATTCTTCATGGTGCAGCCTGAAATTCTTAAAAATATGGGGAGAGCTGCTCATTGTTTTGTTAAAGAAAATTTTTCGCTCGGGAAAATGATTGCCGAATACCAATCACTTTATTTGAACAGTTTTAACAGGAATTCCGTATGGCATTTTTCTTATTGTGTATAGCGGTGTTTATCATGTTCTTTCAACCGACCTCGGTATTTCCGGAGTTAGTGCCATATTCTCCGCTTAAAAATTCTGCCATCATTGCATTTATTGCTTACATTCCGGCTGCAAACAAATCTGATATTCCATTTTTCGAGAACAAGATTAACCGTTATTTTCTAGGGTTTGTATTAATGAGTATCATGAGTGCCGCATTTTTCTGGCTGCAGGCAGGTTTAGAGATGTTCAATGTGTGGTTGCGGTATGGAATTGTATATTTTTTAATTATAAAATCATGTACGGATGAATCAAGATTGCGGAAACTGACTCTGATGATTGTACTGGCAATTGGGTATTTGTGTTATTATTCTATCTCCAATTTTGCATTGGCGTATGAACCGGGAGTGCGAGCCAGTGGTTTCGGATGGTATGAAAACGCCAACGATCTGTCATTGATTCTTGTCAGCACGATCCCGTTAATTTTTTTGCTTGCGGAAACAAGTAGATATGCAATAATGCGATATCTATATATTTTTATAGCGGCTGCGTTTTCATTCAACGTATTATTCACCGGATCACGTAACGGATTATTAGGACTCGCCGGTGTCGGGATATTATCGATAGTAAGCACCCGGCGGTTTTCCAAAGGAATAAAAACCGGGCTATTAACCCTGCTAATAATTTCAATATTCACAGTGGGCATCGTAACCGTGCTCAATCGTGAAGATTTGTCAAGTCTTGGTGGCGACGCATCTTCGGAAGACAGAAAAGTACAGTGGAAAGCCGGAATTCGAATGCTCATTGCAAATCCCCTTTTCGGAGTAGGTCCAAACCAATTTGAAAGCGTTGCGGTGGATTATCAGGGAATCCGGGGCCTGGCGCCTCATAATACACTTGTTCAGGTTTTCTCGGAAACCGGTTTGCCTGGCGGCATTTTCTTCTTCCTATTTGCCTGTTTCCCGCTTTGGGAAGCGCTTAAGTATATCCGGGAAAAGCGTTATGAAGATGAAACTTATCCTTTTATTTTTATTAAATATTTGACTATCTCATTGTTCGGATTTTGGATATGCGCATTCTTTTCAAATCGTGACCAGTCATACATCCTGTACGTTCTAATCGCTCTTATTGTAGCAGTTAGCAATAATTTGATTATGGCAGTTGAGCATGAAAATGCAAAGGAAGATAATGAACTCGATTTTCATTCTCAAAACTATGAAGTAAATTATTAGATATCTGAATAAAATATGATCAAAGCTGAGAATAAAATTTTAAAATATTTTACTTCCTTTTTTTCTGTTGAGGTCATTCTGTTTGTTGGAAGTTTCATCACGTTTCCTATTTTCACCAGAATACTCACAAAAGATGAATATGGATTGATGAGTTTAATAACCTTAACACTTTTCCTCATCGTTACCCTGATGTCAGGCGGTTTGAACCATTCTGTACTGCGATTTTATAATCATTATGAAAAAAATAATCTGTCTTCTTTTGTCGAAACTCTGCGTCTCAGTTCATTTATTTTCGGAATTATCGCAATTCTTCTATTCGTCTTCATCGTGCAGATTTTGCAATCAACAAATATAATAGGTGTCGATACCTGGTTGTTATTGCTCCTTGTTTCTCCCCTGATTCTCATTCGAATAGTATCCAGATTAGAATTGACTTATTTAAGGATTAAGCAGAATATTTTTGCTTTGAATTTATTTAATATTCTGATCCGATATGGAGGAATTGGAGCAAGCATCACTTTGGTTCTGATCTATAAAAATTTGATCAGCTTATATGCCGGGCTTTGCTTAGCCGAATTATTCATTCTATTGGTAATCATTTTTTCGGCAAAAAAAAATTATTTTAAAATTTCATTTAATCGGGAGATTCTAAAGGAAAGTCTTCATTATGGCATTCCACTGGGCATTAATGCACTCTTTATTTTCATCATGACGGCAGCCGATAAATATGTTATTGGCTATTTTGAAGGAGCTGCAAAAGTAGCAGAATATAGTGTTGCCTTTAATTTCTGTAATTATGCTATCGAATTACTCAGAAATGTATTTCTTTATACCTTCATTCCCTTAATTATGAGCGATTGGAATAACAAAGACGAAAAAACTCGACATAACCTGTTGACGCATTACCTATCTTCATATTTTTGGTTGATCGCGCCAATTGCGGTTGGTCTTTCCATGACCTCACATGAAGGGATACGGCTTTTGGCAGGTAGTCAATATGGGACGACAAATAAGTATTTGGTTCCGGTCCTCGCCGTCAGTCTCGGAATAAATGGATTGAGTTTTATTTATACTTCGGGATTGCTCTATAAAAAACGTACTAAATTAATCCTGAACATTACCATTTTGCTTACCGTTTTTAACCTTGGAGCCAATATCGTTTTCGTTCAGATGTACGGATTGATTGGAGCGGCTGTCTCCTCTTTATTAACACAAATTGCATATTTGTTCATCGGAGGTTGCTATACTTTCCGGATAATTAAATTCCGGATCCCATATCGGGAAATTCTATTGTCTCTAATCTGCGGACTATTCATTTGGGGATTAATCAGATTTATGCCAACGGAAATAATTAGTATCAATCCTCTCTTTATGAAAATTTCAATTGGTATAAGCGGTTATCTTGTATTTTTAGCATTTGTGAATCCATCGAAAATCAAAGAATTAATCGGCAATTTCGGAAGCGCATAAATATAGCCAGATAGATTCTTCCGAGAATATATTGGGGAGCAACGAAATTTATGAGTCACAAATTAGTAAGCATTATCATTCCCATGTACAATAGTGAAAAAACGCTTGAAAATACATTTGAAACGCTTATTATTCAGACATATCAAGATATAGAAATTTTGCTCATCGATGATGGCTCGACAGATCGAACTGCTGAAATAGCTCTATCATTTGCTCAAAAATATTCAAATGTTTATTATCATCACAAAGAAAACGGCGGGGTTGCTTCTGCAAGAAATTTAGGACTGAAAAAGGCAGCAGGCAAATTAATAGCACTTTGTGATCACGACGAATTATGGCTTCCCCAAAAATTAGAAAAGCAAGTTCCGCTATTTGATGACCCGGAAACAGGGCTCGTTTATTCCGGTCACAATGTGAAACATATAAAAAACGGTAAGGAAAATGTGATGAATAACGGTCGCCGTATCTATTACGAAGGTGACTGTTTTCATAAGATACTACAGTTTAATTTCATTCCCACCAACACTGTTGTGATCCGGGAAAAATGCTTTGAAAAAGTCGGTGACTTTTATTCAGGAAAAGAAATGCATGGAACAGACGACCGTCACATGTGGATACGAATCGCACGGTATTATAAAATCCGTGCTGTCAAAGAAGTATTGATCACCCATGTAATACATGGAGATAACTGGTCCTTAAATGAAAACAGAATGCTGAATTCGGCAATTGCCTGTCTGGATGATATTTCAAAACAATTTCCGGCAAAATCGTCAAAAGATGTAATCGCTTTGAAGAAAGGATATTTCAATACCTATTTACACTATGGATTGAATTTATTTTACAAAAAAGATTACAAAAATGCCCGGTATTGTTTTAAACAAACATTAAGACGAAAACCATTCCACCTGAAATCGTTAATGTATTATCTGAGTGGATTTTTGCCACAGAATATGATCGATTTTATCAGAAATATCAAAAGTAGGTTCTATTAAATGGCATATCAAAATTTAAAAAAACTACTCGAGCTTCTATTTGTAGATGTCGGATTTCATCATTGGTTTCCTGCTTATTTGTGGAGTAGAACCATTCGTTCGCGTCCTCAGAGTGAAACCGAGGAACCGATACATATCATGTTTTGCCTTGTAGATCATTACGAGCCCTTTCACGGTGGCGTGGATTTTAATACCGCAAATAAGCGAGTAAAGACTTGGGAGAAGAATTACCCTATTATGGCTGAAAATCATCGTGACTCCGACGGGAATCCTCCCAAACATACATGGTTTTATCCACCGCACCTCGATCACTGTTTTTTGAATGAACTAGCAGAATTGTGTCAACACGGTTTCGGAGAAATTGAAATGCATCTGCACCACAACCGAATGCATCCGTTTCCTGATACTTCAAAAACATTAACTGAAAAAATCATGAAATGTATTTCGGATTATTCGAAACATGGTATTTTCTGCCTGCCCGATGGATCAAAAAAATTTGCATTTATTCATGGTGACTGGTCGCTGGATAATTCTCTGGGTGCTCATATTTGCGGTGTAAACGATGAAATAAAGATTTTACGTGATACAGGATGTTATGCTGATTTCACGTATCCGTCTTTGGGAAAAGCCCAACCCGCGTTTATGAATAGAATCTATTATGTAAAGGATGATCCTAATAAGCCTAAATCCTATAGCTCTGGCAAAGAGGTTAAAGTTGGGTCAAAACCATGGGGCGATTTGTTGTTAATTCCCGGAATTCTGGGTATCCGAAAAATCAGGAGAAACGGTCGACTGAAATGGGCACTGGAAGCCTCTGATCTCGATGGAATGTTTAGTCCTGACGAAGAAAGAATCGATTACTGGGTAGCTAATGCCTTGACCGTGCGAGGAAAACCGAACTGGAAATTCATTAAATTACATACCCACGGTGCCGTAGAAAGTCGTTGGAAATCACTACTTTTTGAAGGCGCTGATTCCATGTATCACTATTTGGCAGAAAAATACGATGACCGGGAAAACTATTTTCTGCATTATGTAACAGCACGTGAATTGTACAACATCATCAAAGCCGCAGAAAATGGTGAGCATGGAAATCCGAATTATTTTCGCGATTATGAAATAGCACGGTATACTTATTTAGATTAATTGAGGTTTCGAATTATGGATATATTGGCACTATCACATTTGTTTCCGAATTCTGGCGCTCCTTTCAATGGCATATTCGTAAAAGAACGGCTTAAGTATATTGCCAGAAAGGTAAATCTCAAGGTGGTTGCACCAATCCCCATTTTCAGGGGAGCTTTTCTAAATAAAAATTTAAACATAAGAAAGGTCGACGAATTTGAAAATTTTGATTCATTAGCAGTGTATCATCCGAGGTATTTTCGGATACCCAAATTTTTCAAAGGACTGGATCCGTTGTTTTATCAAAAGTCATTAAATCAATTTATGCAAAAATATCTAAATGAGAAACCGGTTGATTTATTCGATTTTCACTGGACGTACCCGGATGCAATTGCCGGTTTGGAATGGGCAGAAAGATTCAATAAAAAGATTTTTGTCACTATTCGGGGAAATGAAGCCATTTATTATTTTCAAAATTGCAAACAGCGAAAAATTCTAAAAAAACGACTAAAGGAATTTGACCATATCATTACTGTAAGCAACGACTTGAAAACGAAAATCGTAGATGAATACAATGTTCAACCTGTTAAAATAACTGTGATTGGTAATGGAATTGACTCAGACAAATTTTATCATATTGATAAAAATAAAGCGCGTGAGCTATGCGGACTTGACCAGAATCGAAAATATATATTAGCAGTTAACAGGCTATCCGAAGAAAAGGGAATCAAATATTTATTGGAAGCATTTGCAGGCTTAAACGATAAAAATACAGACCTCATAATAATCGGCGATGGACCCTTAAAAAATAAACTGCAAAATAGATCAAAGGCATTAAAAATCGAAAGAAATGTTATATTCCACGACTTCCTTTCCCATGAACAAATTTATAAGTGGTTCAATGCTGCTGACCTACACTGTCTACCATCATTATGGGAAGGATGCCCTAATGTGGTTATTGAGGCTCTGGCTTGTGGCACCCCGGTTATTTCGACTCAGACAGGAGGTATTCCCGATCTTGTCACATCGGAAGAGTATGGTTTGCTCGTCAAACCGGGTGATGCGGATGCATTAACGAAAGCGTTAAGTTCAGCGCTGCATAACAAATGGAACCGTCCGGCAATCTCGGAATTTGGGCGGAAAAATTCGTGGGAAAATGTGGCGGATAAAGTCATCGACGTTTATAAAAAGGTATTACAATAATGTGCGGAATTTTTGGAATATATTTTTCTGATCACAGCAAGCCGGTTGACAGGGAGATGGTTATTGCGGCTACGAACACGATGACTCATCGCGGACCGGATAATTCGGGATTTTATATCAATAAAAATATCGGTTTTGGGCACAGGCGCTTAAGCATTATCGATCTTTCCGCCGGACATCAGCCCATGTTCAATGAAGATGGGAAGATTGCGATTACATATAATGGCGAGATTTACAACTACCGGAAAATTCGAGATCTCCTAATTCGAAAGGGACACATTTTCAAAACCAACTGCGACACAGAAGTCATCATCCATGCATATGAAGAATGGAGCTTCGAATGTCTACAGCAGTTTAACGGAATGTTCGCTTTTGCGCTGTGGGATAGGAATAAAGAATCATTATGGGTTGTGCGGGACAGATTGGGTATCAAGCCATTATACTACTTTTGGGATGGGAAAACATGTATCGTTTCATCAGAAATCAAACCGATCTTGAAAACGGGTTTTATAAAGCCTGAAGTTAACTATAATGTCCTAGATACTTATTTTAGCGTCGGGTACGTACCGGGACCGGAGACGATGTTCAAAAATATATATAAACTGCTCCCGGGGCATTATTTGCAACTGATTAAAAATATTTTTCAAACAAAAGAATACTGGGATTTTGCGGATGTAAGCCAAACTAATATGCCAATCGATGAAGCCAAGCAGCATTTAGAAAGTCTTCTTGTTGATAGTGTCCGGAAGCGTTTGATGAGCGATGTCTCCTCCGGCGCTTTTCTAAGCGGCGGACTGGATTCTAGCACCATCGTTTCATTAATGAAACAGATCGGCGAACAGGAAATAAAAACATTCACTGTGGGATATCCTGAACGTAGTGACAGTACTGATAAACAATACGCTCAAATTATCGCAAACAAATTCAATACGCAACATCATATATTTCATCTGGAGCCGGACGATTTCTTTTCTTCGATAAAAACACTGGTTCAATATTCGGAAGAACCGGTTGTCGAACCCGCAGCAATCGCTCTTTATCACATTTCTAAACTTGCGAGAAAGAATGCCATTGTGCTGCTATCCGGCGAAGGCAGCGACGAGGTATTTGCCGGCTATTTTCTCTATCAGTTAATGAACAGAATCAATAACGTTCAAAAAATTATCCCAGCGAATCTATGGAAAATGTTCAGTCCGGCGAAAGTTTTCTCCCCGAAGATGAAATATAATAAATATTTGGATTGGCTACAATCGCCACTCGAAACACGGTATCAGGGAACTTCAAGCTATTTGACCGATTCACTGAAAAAACAGATCTATTCTGAAGATTTCTATCATTCACACGATGATTATTTGCATAGAACATTTTCGCACTATTTCAATAGAGTAGAACATAAAACAGATACGATAAATAAAATGCTGTATGTCGATACAAAAACATGGCTCGTTGATGATTTGCTATTAAAAGCTGATAAAATGACAATGGCGACTTCCATAGAATTGCGAGTCCCTTTTCTGGATCACCGAATTATCGAATTTGTTTCTTCATTGCCCTCGTCCTTGAAAGTCAGAAACGGATCCGGCAAACATATTTTAAAAATGTTGATGAAGCAGCGATTGCCGCAACAAGTAATCGAAAGAGAGAAAATGGGATTTCCGATTCCGGTTAAGAAATGGATTAGCCAGGAATTTGCAGAAAGTGTACAAACCATTTTATCGGAAAATTCGTTTGATTTTATCAATAAATCCTACGCAAATGAAACATTATCGAAACTGAAAAAAGGACAGGAAGATAATGCTCATTTTTTAATGTCGATTATAGTACTTGATTTCTGGGCAAAACATTTTGGGGTTTGGTAATGAATCGTAAACCGCTACATATTTTATATGTTCACAGGACTCGCGGAGAAAGGGTGGAGGGTGTTCATATCAAGGGGATTGCCTCAGCGCTGGAGAAACTGGGACACTCGGTCTCATTTATTTCTGCACCAGGCGCAGACATCCGGCAATCAGATAAATCAGGATACCGGGAAAGACTATTCAAAAAAATCCGGAATCTGATTTGTGATCATACACCCCAGATTGTATTCGAGTTTTTTGAGATTGGCTACAATCTTTTGTTGTACTATAAGTTACACAAGCATTTTAAAAGGAATAAAATTGATTTAATTTACGAAAGATATGCCTTGAACACATTTGCCACGACATTATTCGCCAGATCAAAGTCAATCCCGATATTTCATGAAATAAACGACGCTACAGGAATTGATCGCGTTAGGAAACATAAAGCCGAAATTATTGCACGATACATCGAGTCGAAAATTTTTAAGCATTCCACTGCACTGATCACAATTTCATCAAAGTTCAGGGAGATAATCATCCAAAAGGGAATTCCGGCTTACAAAATTAGCGTTTCCCCTAATGCTGTAGATGAAACGGTTTTCGATCCAGTTCTCTATAATGGGAATTTAAAAAATAAGCTGAAGATTAACGAACAATTAGTCATCGGTTTCATCGGCTCATTTGAAAAATGGCACGGACTTGAAATTATGGTGAATATTGTACCCCATTTCCTGCAAAATTTTCCTGATGCGCATTTTATCTTCATTGGCAATGGATTTGCATTGCCGAAAGTAAAGAACGATCTTCATGGCAAAGGATTAGAAAAGAAATTAACTTTTATCGACCATGTTCCACATAAGGAGATCCCCGAATACTTAAAAATTATGGATGTCGGAATTATCCCTAATTCGAATATTTATGGTTCGCCGATGAAACTTTTCGAATACATGTCCATGGAAGTCGTTTCGGTGGTACCGGATCTGCCACCAATTCTAGAAATCGTAAGGGATCAATTAAATGGTATCGTTTTTAAAAGAAGGCAGAGTGATGATTTGTTACAAAAATTATTACTTATTTGCCAGAATAAAGCATTACGACAAAAACTCGGCAGGACGGCAAGAAAGCACGTTTTAACAAAGCATCTATGGAAATACAACGCGAATCAAATTATTCAACTATATCAGGAAACCATAGAAAGTCCTTCCGAATCGAAAACTGCATAATGAGGAGATATTCAGAGTAGCTATACATGGGAAAAGCATGCTTTACAAATTTTGAAGAGCTATCACGAAATTGAATCACAAAAAATCAGGAATAGTTATTTATGACAATGAAGCGAGTCGGTAGTATTTTGCACGGCGCTTTGGGTGATTATTACGAACAACTACTCTGTCTGCGGCTGTTTACAGAAAAAAATCCGCATGTCACGTTAGTCGTTTTTTTTGCCGTTGAGAATCGAATCCGGGCATATCAACATTTCGATCTTTCGTTTATTGACGAAATCTATCTTGCAGACAAAATAGCCGACATTCATGTTGACGAATTTTATCAATTTCAAATACATGACCAGGAATTAAATGAAAATATTCTAAACCATCTTCCTCCAACCGTTAAAGATCTTTTTGATTATAAAAACGTGAATTTGCCTTGGTTAATTTTAAAGGAGCATAATTTTTCCGAAAAACCGCTTTATCTGGAACTAAGCAGTAGAGGTAAGGAATATTTTAAATTTGCGAAAGAGATCAATGAAATTGACGATACAGTATTTGAAACCAGATTTACTGTCGGTTTTCTTTGGCGTTATAGACAAAAAGGATCAATCAATTCAAAAGGGCAATTCCCGGTAAGAATAATTAAGCATCATTTGAATAAGCTATTCAAGGAACTGACCCGGAACTATGATTCACATATTTTAATCTGTGGTATGCGAAAAGGTGAGCTTGAGGCATCTCCTAAATATGAGGAGATAGTCAAAGAAGCAGGACTCGCGTTGGGTGAGCGCCGGAATACATTTACAAATTACAGGTTCGACATCGATCCTTCCCGTTCAACTTACCTTAAAGGCGTTGGCTATGCTGCGGAAATGTATATAATGTCTCAATGTGACCTTTTGATAACAATGCCATCGGGATTTTCCGAACCATTATGGATGATGCAAAAACAGCCTGTTATTATTATTTTTCCGCCTTTTGAGTATTTGTTGAGATTATGGAAATGGAACATGCCATTTTTCGATCATAATAGATGGTCAGGAAGATGGTATAATACATTTACATTGCATTCAGCAGGGAATGTCTTAAATTATCTTAAAAAGAGAGACTACTTATCTCGGGCTACAAAATAACTATAGATCAATTTTCTAATGAGGATTTATTCAAATGAAAATTAACAAATCAGTAAATCCCCTTCCACTAATAATCCTGATTATAGCACTAACTAAACTTACAGGATTACAAGGAAAAGCGATTTATGTAGATGGAAAACTTTCGGATGATAATGGAAATGGGTCCCTTCAATACCCAAAAAAATACATCACATCCGGCATTCGCCTTTTAGCTTCCGGCGATACTCTAATAATTGAAGATGGAGTATATAAGGGGCAATCAAATATCATTCATCAAAGTCATCGTCCAGCAAACGGAACAGCAGGTAGATATACTGTTATCAAGGCGCGAAATATGGGAAAGGTATATATCGATGGTGAATATTTGTTAAAACCGGTCGAAATCGGTAATTTATCTTATATTGTCTTTAATGGTATTATCTTTTGTCAATCTTCGGAAACGAATTTTACACTGGTTGATAGCGATCATATTAAGATTATACGCTGCGGCTTTTGTGATGCTAATAATACTCCGACTCAGCGCGCTAATCATATTTTAATGCGTTACTGCGAATATGTTCTTCTTGAAGATTGCTTCACCTGGGGAACTGCGAAATACCGATTTTATGTACTTGACTCCAAATTCATTATTTTGAGACGCTGCCTGGATCGTTTCGATCGGGGTATCGACAACGGTCCGTATTCGAATTTGGCATCTTACCGTATATATGGGTCAAACAATGTATTGCTCCAAAACTGTATATCCATAGACGCAGATGCTGATTTGATTCTGAATAATAATAATGGCGATTTAGTTCCTGCCGATCCCAAATTATTATTCATTGGCGGAAATCCTAGCACAAACAACCGTTCAGAAGATAATTTAATTGAAGGCTGCATTTTTCTGAATTGTAAATCCAATGGATGGATAGGCTTCGGCGGAAAAGACATGAGTTCGAATAATACTATCCGAAATTCTGTTTTCTGGGATCTGAACGGAAGCTTTTGGACACGAGGTAGCTCAACCACTGCTTATGTTAACCACTGCACAATTGGTAATATTCAGTATGAAAATAATTCACATGACCGGGCTATCGAATCTGATTTCTCCGGAAATGTAGAAGTTTACAATTCGATTATTTATAATACCGGATCTGAAGCACTGAGAAATGTCAGGAGTAATTATAATGTATTATTTGATAATTACAAAAATTACTCAGGGACGGCTGTCGGGTATAACGATATTTGTACTGAAAATAATAATGCAATTGATCCGATTGATGGAAGCCCCGGAAATGGATCACCGGCGCTGAAATATCTGTTGAAAATTGAAGCAGAATCTGATCTTGCAAACACTTCCTCCGAAAACTCGAATTCCGGCGCTACCATCATAAAAAAAATAGGCATCAGTGGTACTCTTTTCGGCGAGGATGGTTATAACCGGCTAACCGATGAAAGTCTGTGGCCCTGGGAAAATGAGCATATTATTAAGAATCTCTTGCAAAAATATCACTATGATGACGGGAAAAACACAATTTCAGGAAAAAGAGGCTTCTGCGCCGATAATCAAACTCTTACCAATTACATCTGGGGCTATCTCGGCAATGAACCACCGGATTTTTATCCGCCGTATCTGAATTTCGATAACCTGTCACCGGAACCGGATGCGATGGCTGTCGATGTGAAT
>WJJN01000722.1 GCA_014729735.1 Candidatus Zhuqueibacterota bacterium | reverse complement strand
TTTTTTCGTTAGTCTGCAACAACCACTCGCTTAATAGCGTTGTTTTGCCAAAGCCGGCTGGCGCGGAAATGAGTGTCAGCTTTTTAAGATATCCTTCTGACAATACTTTTGTTAGTCGCGGTCTTTGAAGGAAATTTGGACTCGGGTGAGGAATAAATAATTTTGTTTCAAGAATGGGATATGGAAATTTATCAAACCGGCTCTTTGTCCGATTTTGGATATTTTTGTTCATTAATGATTTTTGGTTGTTAACATTTATGTTAATTGTTGTCGCGATGAAAAGGGGGCAGATCTGCAAAGCTCGCAGGAAAATAAAATATAGTTCCATTTAAGGAATCCCTGCGTTTCTCTGCATTTTCTGCTCCGCTATATTGATACTTTTAAAGCTTTTATAGAACTTCATTCAATACATCGATATAATCAGAAAGGATTCGTGTGATCAGGAAATTTTGCCGAACTGTTTCCCTGCCTTGCGCTCCGACTTTTTTAGCCATCTTCTGATTTTTTAACAACTCGATTACTTTGTTCGCAAATCCATCGATGTCATGCGGATCGACCAGAAAGCCGTTTTTGCCATTCTTTATCTGTAACGGAATTCCGCCAATGTTGGAAGCAACTACCGGCGTTCCCTTCCACAGAGCCTCTGTGACTGTCAGTCCGAATCCCTCTCGAATCGATTTTTGAATAATCACCGATGACGCTCGTTGCAGAACATTTACCAATAAATTGCTTTCAAGGGTCAGCATTATAACATCGCCGTTGTTGGTGAGTTCTTCTGATTTTTGGATCGCATCGTGATAAATTTCCACGCCTTCGGGATCATCCGACGCCATACTGCCGCAGAGCACTAACTGACAATCAATTTCCTTTCGGACACGTTTATAGATTTCCAGAACTCCCAGCGGATCTTTCCACTTATCGAACCGGGAAATTTGGGCAATAATCGGACGCTTCGGATCGATATTAAATTTTTCCAGATGTTCGTCAATTTGTTCCCGCGATAAATCCATGTTTTTTGTAGATAACGGATCGATTGCCGGATGAACGATACGATAATCGGTGGGCAAGTTGTTTGCATATTCTTTGTGAGATAATATGGTGATGTCATATTTCAGAATAAACTCTTTGAGATAGTCCCATAGCTGTGGATTCGGATGCGAAAGATCGACATGTCCCCGCCAGATCCAGGGCTGCCTTTTTTTAAAGAACTTAATTAATGGCAACGGCTGCGGATCGTGGATAATAACACAGTCGTGATTCAGATGTGTATAACTTGAGAAGTCCTCATTTATCTGAATATAGATTTGTTTTTTTATGTCTGTCAGATTGATCTTGTCTCCCTGAAGTGCATTGTGAAATTTCTTTGTCGTTGAAAAGAATTCCGGCGCCCCACGTATGATGCGCCAGCCGGCATCGAGCCCTACGTCATTCATTAACGGAACCAGACCGGTCAGGATTTCGGCAACACCACCGCCGTAAAATGTCGAGTTGATATGAATTACACGTTTGTTATAAAGCGGTCTTGCTTTTTTGTAGATTTCATTGACTAGCTTTTCACCGATAATTTTTCGATAGTCGTTCAGTACTTTCATTGCTGAGTCTCCTTTGCAAATTCCTTGAGCAGTTTTCGAACTTCTATAACAGATTTAATATTATACTTTGCAGCAGTGGATGAAATTCCGACCTTAATAGAATATGCACTCTCCGGTAATGCCCGAAATGTGTCTTCGTCAGTCCAATCGTCACCAAAGGCAATGATAAAATCCCATGGTTTCCTGGAAAGCCAGCGTATCGCGGCTTTACCTTTGTTAATTCCGATATTTTTTATTTCGACAACTTTGCTTCCTTCAAGCACCTGTAAATCCATATTTGATGTCAGGTACAGGAGATTTGTAATTAGCTCCCGTGCTCTGATGTCACCCAATCCCGGATCGGCTTTTCGATAATGCCAGACAATTGAAAAATCCTTAGTCTCACAAAATGAGCCCGGCGTTCTTTCAATATACAGATCAATGATTGGTTGCAGATCTTTTTTCCATTCCTGTTTCAGCGGTTCGATTGTTTCCCAATCCTTGCCAACCGGGCGTAGCCACGCCCCATGCTCGGCAACCAGATTGATATTTAAATTACCAAACCATTCCTGTAAAGTTCCGCGATCACGACCGCTGATGATAATTACCTCGTTACTATTAGAATCGGCTAATTTGGTCAATAAATCCAGTAATTCTGCATCAGGAGAAGCATTTTGCGGTAATTTCTGGAATTCGGACAACGTACCATCATAATCCAGCAGTATCAAACGGTCCTTCGATTGTTTAAAATCATGGATTATTTTTTCCTGTGTCTTGCCAACCATTCGCTTGGTCAGCATTTCATTTTGCTGATTTTTGACTGATATTAATGTGTCAAAAAAATCTTTTGCCCAGCGTTGAACATTGTATCGACTCAGTTTTAATTGCATTTCACGATTATGTCTGATTTGATCATCTTCCGGAACTTTTAACGCTGCGGCTATCGCGAGTTTTATGTCTTCAAGATCATTCGGATTAATGATTATGGATTCTCCAAGTTCGTGCGAAGCGCCTGCCATTTCGCTCAATATTAATACCCCTTTTCCATTGGCTCTGCTGGCGACAAATTCTTTGGCAATGAGATTCATTCCATCACGAAAGGGCGTTACCAGCGCGATGTCTCCGACGTTGTACAGTGCAGAAAGCATTTTAAACGGCAGGTTACGATACAGATACCAGATTGGCGTCCAGCCGATATCTCCGTATTTGCCATTGATTGTTCCAACCAATTGGTCGACTTCTTCTTTCAAATTTCTGTATTGCTCTACTTTTAAACGGGAAGGAACGACAACGAGTACGAGCGTCACTTCTTTTCTATATTCAGGATTTTCTTCCAGAAACATATCAAACGCTTTCAGGCGTTGTGGAATAGCCTTGGAATAATCCATCCGATCGACGGATAAGATTAATTTATGATTTCCCACCTGTTTCCGGATGGCATCGATCTCACGTTGTACTCCCTCATCTTCAGCCGCTTTGGCAAATTTTTCATAATCGATTCCCATGGGAAATGAATCTGCCTTTACAACACGATCTCCGACTGTGATTTTGCCTAAAGTGTGTTCATAACCGAGCAATCTTCGTGCCGCGCTGAGAAAATGGCGAACATAGTCGTACGCGTGAAATCCGATCAAATCGGCACCAATCATCCCGTTCAAAATATGATGTCGCCACGGCAACGTTCTGAAAATTTCAAACGATGGAAAAGGAATATGCAGAAAAAATCCGATCGTGGCATTTGGTAGCTTTTCCCGAAGCAATGCAGGCAAAAGCATCAGTTGATAATCATGAACCCAAATTATGTCATTATCATTTGCATATTTCAATACTTCTTCGCTAAAAATCTTGTTGACCTGACGATATGTTTCCCAGAGTCGCTTTTCATAAACAGTATATTCCGTAAAATAATGAAATAGTGGCCAAATTGTCTTATTGCTGAAACCTTCATAGTATTTTTCAATCTGATTTTTTGTCAAAAAAATCGGATGCATTTTATCTTTATGTAGTTGTTCCGTGATTTCTTTTTTCTCCGGAAAATTCTTGGTTACCATGCCTGGCCAACCAATCCATAAACTTTCGTACTTTTTATAAAACGCCTTCAGACCGGTGGCAAGACCTCCTGCACTGGGAAAGTATTGCAGCGATCCTTTTTTCTTGACAACGTTCACAGGCAATCTATTGGAGATAAATATCATTTTTTGCATAATAAAATTATCCTTTCATAATCTTACTGGAAATATTTTATATTAAATTTAGATCGATTCTGAATAAGAACATCAATCGACAGTTGACCGGATTTATTAAAATAACTTAAATAGTATAAGAAATTTAAAGGAAAAATGCAAATGATTCTAAAAAAATACTGAGATTGACTATTTAATTTTGGATTAATCAATTTTATTATTTTCCTCTTGAAGAATATAAAAAAAATGTCTATATTGAATGCTAATTGCTTTTTGAGGACTTATAATTGAGCCTAAATTAATCACGGTTTATCCGGTACTCACTCACAAAATGAAATAGGGGTTACTATGAACGATGATAAAAAGCTACATGAACTTGTAATCAATACGATTCGAACTCTTGCTATGGATGCAGTGCAACAAGCGAATTCCGGGCATCCGGGTGCACCGATGGGACTGGCTCCGGTGGCGTACATGCTGTTTAACGAGATTATGCGTTATAATCCATCCAATCCTGACTGGGCAAATCGAGATCGTTTTGTGCTCTCGGCAGGTCACGCTTCAATGCTTCAATACGCGATTCTGCATCTCACAGGATACGATGTATCACTGGAAGAAATCAAAAACTTTCGACAATTACATAGCAAATGCGCCGGACATCCGGAATATGAACTCACGCCGGGAGTTGAGTGTACGACCGGTCCTCTGGGACAGGGTGCAGCGAACAGCGTTGGTTTTGCAATCGCGGAACGCTGGCTGGCACATCATTTTAATAAACCGGGTCACGAAATCATCGATTATCATACCTACGTCATTGCGGGGGACGGTTGCATGATGGAAGGTATCACCAGCGAGGCTGCTTCCCTGGCGGGTCACCTCGGTTTGAATAAACTCGTATGGATTTATGACAGCAACAGAATTACCATTGAAGGAAAGACCGATCTTGCGTTCAGTGAAGATGTCGCTGGCAGATTCGAATCATACAATTGGCAGGTGCAGCATGTTGATGATGCAAACGACCTGGATTCGCTGCAAACGGCTATCAAAAATGCGAATGCTGAAACGCAGAAGCCGTCCCTCATTATTGTAGAGAGCCATATTGCATTCGGCAGTCCGAAAAAACAGGATACTGCCGGCGCACACGGCGCACCACTGGGTGAAGATGAAGTAAAGGCAACCAAGAAATTTTATGGCTGGGACCCGGAAAAGAAGTTTTATATTCCCGAAGAATTAGATGAATTCCGGAAGAAAATGGTCGCCAGGGGAAAGAATAACGAAACCGCCTGGCAGCAGGCATTTGATGCATACAAATCCGAATATCCGGAGCTGGCGCGGGAATTTGAAATGATCCAAAAAGGAGAACTGCCGCCGCAATGGGAGGAAAATTTGCCGACATTTCCTGCAGACGAAAAGGGAGTTGCTACCAGATCCGCGAACGGCAAAGTGATGAATGCTATCGCCGGGGAAATTCCATGGTTGATCGGTGGTTCGGCAGACCTTGCGCCGTCCACAAAAACGCTTA
>WJJN01000721.1 GCA_014729735.1 Candidatus Zhuqueibacterota bacterium | reverse complement strand
GATTTGGCGGCAGAAGCTCCACCAGCCGCTGCGACAGCGTCACCCGTTCCGGCGTGGGGAATGAGTAACAGTTCATCAGCCGCTTCGCCTGCTCCCGGATCGCCTTCACATGCCGCGGGTGCGAGTGTCCGACATTTGTAACCAGTACGCCGGAGGTAAAATCGATATATTTATTGCCATCCACATCCCACACCCAGACGCCTTCGCCATGATCCCAGACGACCGGGACCTGATCCGCCATGCAGGGCGGTTCATACTTTTGAGAAACAGAAATCAACTCTTCGGATTTCGGTCCGGGTATCTTTCTTCGTTCCACGTGAATCTCCATTTTAGTCATTTTCATAGATTTCTTGCACTGAAACGACGCGCTGTTGTTCGGCAGATTTTTTCATCGCAAGAGATACAGCAAGAGATGCCATTGCATCACGCACGGTCACCAGCGTCGGTGCGCCGGTCTGAATCGCCTCGATGAAATTACGTACCGGATCGATCTCCTGGCAAATGCTCTCCGGGTCGATGATCTCCGGCGCTGCCAGATCCGGGCTGCCTTCGCGGCGAATCTTTATCAGCGGCTTCACGCAATCGAACATCACAGAAGCGCTGGCTCTGGTGCCGATCACGCCGACGGAGCGTTCATGAACGCCTGCCACTGTGTCTCCTAACATGCCGATCGTCCCGTTCGTAAATTTGATATTGCTCCAGACAACTTCCTCGGATTTACAATTTGTAAATGTCGTGTAATGCTGGCAAAATACCTGCTCAATTTCCCCACCGAGCCAGCTCATCAAATCGGCGCCATGGCACGCGTGATGGATTGTCCAGCCGCCGGATCGCTCGGAATGAGCCACCGCAGGGTGTACGTTGCCGCTGGCATGAAGTCCCCAGCCACGGCAATTCCTCGCCCAGAGACTGACAATGTCGCCCAGCTCGCCGTCATCCACCATTTTTTTCAAAGAGAGAAAACATGACCAGTAGCGCAGCACATACCGAACGAGGCTGATCAAGCCACGTTTTTCGACGGCTTCCGTGATTGCGCGGGCATCGCGGATATTCAGGGCAATCGGCTTTTCACAGAAAATGGGCAAATCCTTTTCCGCGGAAAGAAGCACATGCTGCTTGTGCGCATCGCTCGTGGATGTGATGAAAACACAATCCAGCTCGTTCTCCAGCATTTCCCCCGGATTTCGATATGCCTTTAAATGAAAGACACGTTCCGCCTTTTCCCGGATGTTGCTGTCCACATCGCAGATGCTGGTAATCTTGATGGATTCACCGTACTTTTTCTCGATATTGATTGATTGCGTGATCCACTGACCGACATTCCCGAATCCGAATACCGCGCCTTTTAGCATCGAGGTTCCTTTCAATACATTTCCCCCGGCTTGATCATGATCCGTTTCTGCCAGTCATCGTCGGATAGTTCGCCGTGCCAGGTGGAATGGATCAGCCGGTACTTCCCGAACCCTTCCAGATTTGCAAAAATGAATATCCGCCGGGAATCCATATAATAGATCCACTCGATGTACGGTTTCATGCCGATGTCATTATCATGCCGGATGATTTGCGTCGGCGGACCATATTTCAGATAAATCCTGCCACGATCGGTTTTGATACCGCTGCGGGAGCCTTCGGCGAACGATTCTTTCACATATTGCAGCTTGTTGTAATAATCGATCATATATTCGTTTTCCGGCGTTTCCGGCGTGGGATCGCGCTTTTTCCAGAAATCCCGGATCAGATTCATTTTCCCGCCGGAATTCAGCTCATCGAAAATATCCAGCTCACCGGACACGGCAATCGGTTTCAGCTCTTCATAAATTTCTTCCAGACGCTCGTCACTGATGGTTTGACCGGTCGCAATCGGCTCATTGGCATCTCTCGGGATATAGTAGAATTCTTTTTCCGCCACAGCAGTCTGTTCGCTGTCATAATCTTTGACCTTAATAACCAGCGTCAGTTTTTTGATGGAATCCATTTCCGGAAGCGTATTCAGCGAGCTTATTCTGATTCTGTCAAAAATAACCGATGACGAGCCGACTTTTATGCGAATTTTCTCTTTACCTGAAACAAGAACCTGATCTTTTCCATCTTCGATATGTGCTGCCACTGAATATTTTTTCATTCCATCCGGTGTTTCGGTAAATAACAGGCTGTAAATCTCAAAATAATAAAACATAAACGGACGGCGGACATTGTACATTTTCGACGGGTTGGGCAGCACCTGTTTACCATACTTCGTAAATGCATTCGATGCGCCTGTTTCTTTGATTTCTTCTGCAAGCTCGATGCCGCTCAACTGTAAATGATTTTCTGAAAAATCAGGAATATCAATCAATGACGAGCGGCTCGTTCGAACGCCGGCTGCCAGATCTCTTATTTCGATAGTGAGATCGTATTCGCCCGGCGCCAGCCAGAACGATTCTGTCAGCAGCGTGGTTTTGCCCTGCTGCTGCGGCTCCTTTTCTGCCGTGACAACATGATCAGACGAATCCGATACAGCGATGCTGTCTCCGCGCAATAATTTGATATTCAACCTGAAATCAGAACGCCACTCTGCCTCACTTATATTCTGAAAGGTGAGCGAATTCTGAAATACGGAAAAATATAATTCCAATTTGGTGCGGCTGCTGTCGTCAATGTTCTTGAAACAGGCGTAATCATAAAAAACAACCGGTCCCTCCATCGCGGCGGCAGGCTGTTCACGACTTTCCTGAGCCTGCGACCAGCCTGCCAGTAAAATAATACCTAAAACAAATCTTAAAACTATTTGAATCATGGGCTGTTAATTTTATTCTGTATTATGCTATTTTCTTTAATTTTGGATATAGTTTAAAATATAATTATTTGAATCCAAAGGTGCAAGGTTTTTATGACCGACGTGACGTTTCTAACCTGAATAATATATAAACCTGGTTTAGAGCCTTGTGCTTTAAAAACTCCCGCTTAATGAAAAGCGATGCACCGCATCGAAATAGCGCATGTTTGAATAGGCGTAATTGACATTCAGCGAAATATCATCATTCATCTTGAATTTAAAACCCGCGCCCATAGCAAAATTTTCCGCACTGAAATTCCATTTATATCCGAAGCGCAGGAACATCGCATTCATGAATCCATATTCGAGACCGAGCGTACCTTTTTCTTCATAATCCCGGGGATGTATGCCATCGAAGCTCACCAACAACGAATGATTTTGCTTTACAGACGGCGCCAGATCCAGCACATCCATGGACACGCCGATGGTAAAAATCAGCGGCAGTGAAAAATCCCCGGTCTGTTCGGGAAACTGAATATTTTTCGAGAAATTCCGGGCAACCATTGCAAATGTCAGGCTGTGAAATCCTGTTTTGTAATGTGTTCCGAAATCCACTGCAAAAACATCCACGATATTATCCACCTGTTTCGGATCTTCCAATCCTTTTTGAATTGTACTATTGAATAAATCCTGATACACATATTTCACCTGCCCGCCCACTGAAAACTTGTCGGAGATCATTCGGGCATAGGACAAGCCCACCGCATATTCGTCGATGGTAAATTCTCCTGTTTCAACATAATCGAAAAACAGATCACTGGCGAGTCCGATCTCGGTTCCGTAGAATGTTCCATAATCCATCGCAATGACATTCAGTCCCAGCACACCGTATTTTCCGAAACCATAAGCAACAGCCGCGGAATTCTGGGTAATATCTGCAAACCACATATTTCTTTCCAGCGTAAATGCACCACCTTCGATGGATGCGATCCCGGCGGGATTCCAGAAAATAGCGGAAATATCATTATCACGACAGATAAAACTTCCGCCCATTCCTTCTGCTCTCGCTCCCACGCCGATATTTAAAAATGTCATTCCCGCCTGGGCGGTTTTCACAATTTGCGGGTGTGCCGGGCTTGAAATCAATATGAGTATAAACAGGGAAAGAACAATTTTTACTGTAAACGACTTCATGTTATTTTCTCCCTAATTATTAGCGAACTATGATAAATTTCCCTGTTTCCTTTTTGCCGGTGTTGTTATCTTTCACGACATAAACATACACTCCCGGCGCAGGGAAAATATTATCTTCGGTTAACAGTGGTGACCAGTGCTCGGTGGCACTATCGGATTTATGCTCGAACGTTTTCACCAGATCACCATTAACAGTAAAAACGCGAATTGTGCAATTATTCGTCAGGTTTGTAAATGTAATTCTGTTTCTTTCGCCTGCCCAGCGATTTGCCTGATGATAATTAAACGGATTCGGAACCACCCGCACCTTCGATATATCTTCCGAATGTTTCTTGAACGGACGAGCCGGTGCGTTCCGGCGGTTATAATGCGCGGTGCTTTCGATGCCGTCTTCATTCACCGCAGTCACATAATAGTAGTAAGATATACCAACCGCCACATTCAAATCTTCGTAGCTTGTTTCGGTTGCCGGAACTTCCGCGATTAAATCATAATCACCGACATAGTTTCCAATCTGACGGTAGATGCGATAGGAGTCGACATCACCCACGTCCGGTGGAACCCACGAAAGATTGACACTGTTACCGCCGGATTCGTACACCACATTTTGCGGCTGGGAGGGTCCCATGGGAATCGACATGCCGTTGGAAAGATAATTGTTCCAATTATACTGCGCCCTGCCCACGGCTTTAAACAGCGAATCGCGACCAGAATCCAGAAATTCATTTCTCTCTTCAACAGAAATTTCTTTATTAAACCATTTCAATCCCATATCTTTGCAGACGCTTATTTCCGGTCCTTTTGCAGCATGGACAAATACCAACGTCACGCTGTCGCCGGGCGCCATCCGGAACGGACCGAAGCCCATCCAGAAGGACTGGCGGTAGCGTTCGGGCGGAGAAGTCAAGTCCGGCGCCGGTGTATGGAACGGCTCGCCCTGATTCAGCATGCTGCCCCAGGCTGCCTCGTTTTCCCATGTCAGTATTTCATTCACAGATGTCCAGCCGCTGGTAAATGGCTGACTCAAATCGTTCGAGCGGTCAGTCGGCGAAGAATCCACATGGAGCACGCCATATCCGGCATACATTGCGGACAGAAATTCGCCGACGTCGTAGATGTCCCGTTTGTTATAACGGGCGTCGTCGAGGTATCGCTCCGGGAACGGATCGCCGCGATCATCATCAGGGATATCTGGATCATCGCCGTCGAAGCCGTACATAATCCGGATGGAATCGCCCGGCTCTTCGCCGTAGTAATCGATATAATTATCATGATCTCCCAGATCGTCGAACGAATTCATCTTCTCGCCCTTGTTGCAGGGCAGCAAGAGGTAGCTCCAATATACAAAATACGCTTCAGGAATTTCGTTATCCGGATGTTCGATT
>WJJN01000720.1 GCA_014729735.1 Candidatus Zhuqueibacterota bacterium | reverse complement strand
CCTGATGCTGCTTTATCTCGATTTCCTGCAAAATACCGCCTGCAATAGTAACTTCGGTTTTAATGGGTCCGCGTAATCCCTGTGCAGTTCCCTGATAAGTGCCGTCTTCAATCCATTCAAGATCTAACGGTGAATGCTCATTTCTAAAACGAATAACCTGATTGTATTCGACAATATAATATATACCGAGTATCAGTACCATCAGCATGACGGGTATAATATATTTAAAATGCGACTTTCTATGCTTGATGTATGTTTTAATCGCCGCGAATAATATTAGCAGCCCCAGAATTGCAAACAGGATCAATCTGCCATATACAAAGGCAAATGCTGCTAATACGGTTAAAATCGTCAACCGCGTCGGTCTTACTAACAGATCTTCCAATCTGAATTTATTCATGCTTTAGCACACCTTTATGAAAGATATTTCGTAACTTCATCAATAAAATCTTTGTTGATCAATCCCTGATCGAATGCATTCTGCACCATGCGTTTCGGTATTTTGCCTTTCCGTAGTGCCTTCATCGTCAAAATTTGCATTGTTCCGAACATGCGCGGTAAGTTCAAATATTGGACGCAGAAGCTTTGGCACGAGCCACAACGAATACACTTCAGCCCGCCATTTCTGAGAAATCGATCATAATCGGTTACCCTACCAGCAACAACAAGCTCTGCCTGATATGAGATCCCCACAGGACATTTATCCTGTGTACCATAGCAGGCGCGACATTCATAACAATAAATGCTTTGCGGAATTTTATTCACGACCGCTTTACCCACATCGAGTGCCAAAATTGCCGATATGCTGAACATTGCCAAGCGGTTTAAGTTTTTCGTTAGCGCGCGATCATCCACATTCGTAAAAAATTGAAACCGGCGGATACCCGGCATGACCATTGGCTGGTCATCGCTCCATCGCGCACCGGTTTTTTTATTATTATTTTTCTCTTCTGTCATAATAGCTTATTAAGATAAATTAAAAGAGTTATTTTGGTAACATTAACGCCATCAACAGTCCGGCGATCAAGCCCCCAAATGCCCCCTGAATTAATTCTTTTGGCGTTTTCATATCTAATGCATACGCGATAATTACGCCGGAAAGAGCACCTGCAAATATAAATGATAAATAAGTGAGCACTAGTAAATCCTTTCTAAGCAGTCTTCCGTTGCTTGGATAAGGTTTTAGGTACCATTACACCAATTAGAAATGCGGCAATGATTCCTCCGACAAACCCCTGAAAAATTTGCAATAATTGAAATTCGTACACCGAAATTGACAGGATTGCTCCTGCAATGCCGCCACTAATGAGAAAATATGCTAATTGCAACTGCCAGTTCTTGTTCGTATTATCTGAAATATATCGGCTCACAAAAGTCATCATTCCGGCAGATACACCGATGATGATAACCGTGTAAGCAATAATCGTAAAAATATTTTGTTGAAATTCAGGATTATCCGGTGCAAAAATATTAAAGTTCATGAATTTCATATAAATTGCCGCCAGCGGAGCCATAATCGCCATCGCAGTGAACGTATAAGCACCTTTTACAAATCCTGTTTCCGCCCGCATCTGTCCCTCTCCCATAGTCCCACCACCGCCTAATGGCGACGGACCGCAGGATGTGGTGGCATTAATGATATAAGCTGCCATCACAATCGCTAATTGGGGCCAGGTAAGCATATTGAATTTCGCCGGACCAAAAAGATATAAGACCGGGACAAGAGCCGCTGTAAGAATCCTGGAACAGGAGAGTGGCAAAATTGTCTGCATCTGCACAAAAATTGCCAGCATCCCGGCGACGCCCAGAAATTCAAGTGTAGCCAGATTCTTAAGAACGACTCCCAATGCGTCGAAGCCGCCGGTTGCTGCCAGCACACCGGCTGCCATAAAACCCGATGCCATGGCAGTAACCGGAAGCAGAATAATGCCGTTCATCAAATCCTGAATCGATGCGCGACATAGAACGATAATTAAAATTCCGCCGATAACCAATACAGTTTGCACCGGCATTTTGCCAAAAGGCTGAAAAATGGCGATCAGCAGTGAGGCAACGAACAAAAATAGCGATAAATATCCTCGGAATGGTGCTGAGATATCTTCCTGTTCTTTTTTAAGATCAGCTCCTCCCTCTTTGGGCTGGTCTTTGAGTGTTACATCCTCCGGGTACAGCTTCTGTGAGATGATTTTCAGGAACAGTGCAGTTACTGCCGTTCCGATGAATAGAGAAAATGCCTGAGGTGAACGTAAAATACCGTCGGCTGCAGATGGGAAAAACGCACCTAAAAAACCTTCACCAATTTGACCTACGCCTCCTATCGGAGAGGGTCCGCAGCTTCCCATTGCGTTTCGAGTAAACGCTCCAATCAATACCACGAGCTGTGTTTTAGTGAGCAATCCCATTCCGCCTTCGAGTCCGAATGCAAACAACAGCGGCAACAACGCAGCCGCGATTATTCGTCCGCAAGGTAACGACGCAATGACAGGCAGATTGATGATAACGACTAAAGTACCCACAAGACCAATGGGAGTTTTATTGAGCTTGTCGATCAGCACTTTTAAAGCATCGAACCCGTTTGTTGCTGTTAAAGCACCGGCGAGAAAAAGCCCGCCAAGCAAGGCTGTAATCGGATGCAGAATAATACCACCGATCATTTCATTAGGCAATAAAATTGCGCTGTTCGGTCCTTCCACAATCCCGCGAACGATAGCTCCGAGTATCAGACAAACCAAACTTACAAGCACAAGTACAGTTTGCACCGGCAGATTGATTTTTTTGAACAATGTCAAGACCATTGTTACAATAAAGATCGTAAGAGTAATATAGCCTAATGCCTCCACATTTTCCTCGACTTTAGTGGATAATTAAAATTAAGATTTCTGAGTAACCGTATTCCCGGCAATATTGCACGTCTTCTTTTTGAATGACATCACAGGTAAATGGATGACAAATCGATCATTTCCGGACTGAATAAGTTTCACTTCGTCGCCGATTTTAAATTGCCCGATACACATTGTACAACGCTCTGCCTCTGCCTCCACAATTTGACCGTTTGTTAATCTGACTTTAAATCGTGAGCGGAATAAATGTTCTACTCCATTATCAGACGAGCAGACCTCTATAATATGTCCGATCTTACGCACTTTAATTTTGTATAGTTCAAGGCATGAAAAAAACAGAATGAGAGCTATAAAAGTGTAAAAAACCAACGAATCGTACATAAAATTACTAAGACCATTTGAATATTTTCACAGCATCATTTCCTGAATCAACAACATGAAGTGTATTATTTTCATCGATATAAATACCAGTCGGGCGGGAAAATCCTTGCTCAATCTTGTCCATAAATTGACCATCACCGGAAAATTTCTGTAATCGATTATTCATTGTATCGCAAACATAAATGTTTTGATTCGAATCCAGAGCTATTCCTTCCGGAAAATTAAATTCACCGAGCCCGCTTCCATTTTTACCGAACGAGAACTGAAATCGTCCTTTGCTGTCAAGTACCTTGATTTTTCCATGTTTGCTATCGACAACATACATCATTTCGTCATCTGAAATGCACACATCCGTGGGAAGACGAAATCGATATTCTGTGCTGCCCTGCTGCAAGTTCGGAGGATCGTCTCCCAACAATCCGTAGCTGTTCAGTAGCTGCTTCGATTTCTTGTCAAATACATATACAATATGATTTCGAGTATTCGCAGCGTAAATTCGGTCTCCTTTTATTTTTATGCTCTTGGGTGTGTAAAAAGCACCAGGATATCCACCGATTGTCCCAATGGATTGCAGAAAATCACCGGCTTCATTGAATACGGCAATCCTTCCGTTATTCGTATCCATTACATAGATATCACCGTTATCATCAACACATACGCCCTGCGGAAAGTTCAAGCCGTTTCCCGAACTGCCAGGATGCCCTATTTTTCGTACAAGCGTTCCTTGTTGGGAAAATTTTTTAATACAATAATTGCCCGCATCAGCCACATAAATATTGCCGTGGGCGTCGACAGCTATTCCATTAGGATTTTTTAAACCGGAGATGATCTGAATCTTTCGTGTGGTAGCTTGTGCTTTCAAGGAAAAGGTAGGTAAAATAGCGGCAGTGCCGAATAATAACCCACTCTTTATAAACTGCCGTCTTGTCGTCTTATTTGCTCTTTCTCTCATCCACCAAATAATTAAATATTGTTCGAGAAAATAAAAGCTATAGCAACAAAAATGAAATTAGTTCTGTTGTTATAGCTTAAATGCGATTTGACATTTTTCTCATCAATTAATTAATGAGTTAGTTACATTTTATAAAGAATTAGATAACAATATAAACAATGTATTTAAAAAAGTCAAGCGAAAATTAATCTCAAATCGAAATCATTTCATTTTGCAGATTCAAATCTTAATGAAAATTTTTCTTCGATAGAGCATATACAAAAATCCCAGCCAGATGAGTATCAAAATTACCGGAAAAAGGAGCGAACCATTCATTTCTCCTGCTACCGGAACCAAAAGATTTTCATAGAACCACGTCTTAATCGAAACTTCCGTTCCATCGGCAGCCGTTATATTCCAGTAAGCCACGGTTTTACCAAAGAGTGACCCGGTGAAATAAGCAACGATCGCATTGGTGCCGAATATGACAAACGGCTTTGCCCAGGCTTGCCATGATTTTATATCGATAAGCCAGTAACAGAACGCTAAAAAATGAAGCGCCATTCCAGCCATAAATACAACGTAGGAGCTTGTCCATAAATTCTTGTTGATTGGAAACCAGATGTGCATAATTACGCCGAGCACCAGTCCGACATTCGCAAAAATAAATAATCCGGCGACTTTCTCGTACCCGGATTTTTCCGTTCTCAGCCAGTCACCGGTGAAAACACCGAACATCACGGAAATGATTGCCGGAAAAGTACTCAAAATGCCTTCCGGGTCAAAGCCTGCGGCTGGTGCAAATTTCCAGGTGTGTCCTGCCAGTAAATGCTTATCGATGTACCATACCAGATTTCCTTCGGGCTGCAAAATCCCGGCGCCATAATCCGGTACCGGGATTAATTTTAAGGCTGCCCAGTAAGCAATTAATATGAAAAAAGACAATCCGATCTGCCATTTCTTATTCAACGTCAGCATAATGACCGATGCGAAAAAATAGCAGATGGCGATTCGCTGTAATACGCCAGGAATTCTCAGCGTTGCGAGATCAAAATGCCAGTAAAAATTTAAGAATAGTCCCAGAAAAAAAATGATGAGAGTTCTGCGCATTACTTTTGCAAACAGCTCTTTCCGGCTGTCACCGCGCTCGATCCTTTTCCCAAGCGAAAACGGCATTGCGACTCCCATAATGAACAGGAAAAAAGGAAATATAAAATCCGTGGGTGTCCAGCCGTTCCAGGTGGCATGAAGCAGTGGCGGATAGACATTCGACCAGCTACCCGGATTGTTCACCAGGATCATTGCCACAATAGTGATTCCTCTAAACGCATCCAGTGAGATAAGACGGTTAGATTGGATTTCCATAATTATATTTGCTCTTGTAGTTAGTGAATCCTATTCTTCAGATTTTGTCGGCGTAAATCTATTATAAAGAAGCAATCCGACGATTGTCGCAACACCAATTCCGCTAAAAATTAGCCACAGCACCCGCGGCTGATTTAATTTATCGACAAAATGGACATATAAATTTGCACCGAGTATCGCGCCAATACTGCTGCCAATGACGCCGTAAAGGAAAATATACCCCATGTAAGTGGCAACCCTGTCTTTCGGCGCAGTCAATCCGACGTAACTGATCAATTTCGGATGAGCTGTCATTTCTCCAACAGAAAAGATGATAATCCCGGCGATAAACACCCAGATGTTTGTCGAAATCGCGAGGATTGCCATGCCCACGGTTCCCATAGCAATACCGACCACCATCGTCGGCAGCGCCTTCGTATTTTTTACGATATTCGAGACGATCAATTGCAGCAAGATAATCGTGCCGGCATTGATCACGGTCACGTGCTCCACATCAAAGAACCAGTTGATATTTACACCGATGGAGCCAAGCGCGGAATTCACAAAATTATTCAATGAAGATGCATCCACATAGGCTTTCACGTACCATAATACGGAATCGAACATCTGGAAATAGAGAATCCAGAAACCGGAGTAAATGAAAATCATCAGCAGGAACCGGAAATTGTCTCGGAATTTTTCCGTGTCGCCAATCTCGATGGTGAACAGCGACAGCACCGTCAAATAAATAACAGTGCTGACGATCCTTGAAAACAGATTCAATCCCGGAATCAGCCAGATGATGATGAAAATGCCGCCGATGGTGACGAGATTGTACACCATCTTTTTTGAGCGGTCCGATTGCAAATACGCTTTTTGTACCTTCATGATTATCAGACTGCTAACAAACAACAGGAAAATATACAGCAAAAAGAAGGACCGCTGCTGGGATTTATCCACCAACTCATCGAGAGTCGTCTGGCTCATTGTCACGAAATTCGGATTTTGCCTGATGCGGGATAAAATTTCGGTCTTCAGTTTTTGATACTGATCCGGGTGGAATAGGGACAATTTCAGGAAATCAGGACGAATCGTTTCGATGCGGTAATCCTCTGCTTGCTGCTCGTCAGGTTCGGTTTCCACAGTGATTACCACTTTCTCCTGCACTTGTTGGAACAAGCCTTCCACCGAAGATAGCCGGATGTTGGAAAAAGCACCGTACTGCTGAATATCTGACAGCAAATCCGACTTAAACATCGGAAAGTCGTCGGGCTTTGCAATGGTGGCGACGATCCGGTTTGTATTATTGCTATCGAATCGGCTCAATACAGTGTCCAGCCGGCTCGTTGAAAATGAAACATATTGTTCAAGCTGATCATTCAGCTTTTGATACAATGAATCCGCTTCCGGTTTGTTGATAGTGACATTCAGATCCTTACCTTCTTTCAATACCGGCTTCAAAATCCGTTCCGCGCCCGGATTTGGCTCCACAGTGAAATTT
>WJJN01000112.1 GCA_014729735.1 Candidatus Zhuqueibacterota bacterium | reverse complement strand
TCAAATATTTGCGTTGCCTTTTATTGATAAAGGATTCTGCAAAATCAAAGACGATACCGGAGAAATCTGGGTGAAGCCTGCCGAGCGTGTGCCACAGAAGGGAGAAATCCTAACAGTGAAAGGAACTGTCACCGTTGGGGTAACTGTTTCAGATCGAACGTTTGGTATAATTATTGTAGAAGATTTTAAAAATTCGTTACATTAAGTAGCATGAAAGAATACTTGTTACAAAGAACTTTTTTGTTGACTATTTATAAAATTTTCAATATATTTTAATCTAACATTGTTGTGATTTGGTTGGTTAATTATAATTTTCCACAATGACTTTCTGTGAGTTTTCGGAGAGTCGATAATAACCCCAAATAAGAAAAATCTTATCAATTTAATCCTGAATATTAAGTTCCCTCAAAAAGTTACATGCACAGAGTTGCATTGTGATAATCATTAGTTTTCTATTTTGAAGCTGGAAATGTGAAGCATAAAAAGTTTCGGAGCAGATTGTATGGCTGGTAAAACAGCAGTTCGTTTGTTAAACAAAAAGACCATCCTTGCATTAGAAAGTGAACGGGAAAACAAGCGAGCTGAAAAGCCAGAAAGAAAATATTTTCTGATTTTTAACGGCAAGCTCATAGGTTTGGATAAACGGAAAAAGTACCTTATCGGCAGAGCGCTGGACTGCGATGTGCAGATCATCGATTCCAAAGTCTCTCGCAATCATGCATGCATCCGGTGGTGTCCCCAAACTCAGTCCTTTATTTTTGAAGATTTGAACAGCCGCAATGGCAGCATTATAAACGGTTTTCCGGCAACTATCGGCTATCTGCAAAATATGGATATTATCGATCTGGTCGGCAATAAAATAACCTTCGAGGAACGGCTTCATCATACAGCGGATAAAACGAAAGTCCCGGTACATAAAAATCATGCGGAAATGATGCTGGAGCAAAAATTCTCAAAAATATTGAGATCAGTGGATGACCGTAATCTAAAAGACAGCTTGCGCGAGTACCACGAATTAATCGTTGCCAGCCAGAACGAGCTCTCAATGCTGGCATACCACGATCAGACCACAGGTTTGTTCAATCGTTCCTATTTTAATATGAGCGTCGACCGGGAGATCAAACTGGCTCAGCGAAATAAGCAAAAAGTGTCACTGATCATGATCGATATCGATCATTTTAAAAAATTCAATGACACCTATGGACATCAAAAGGGCGATGAAGTATTGGAAGGCGTTGCCGGTTTCATCCGTTCGGCGATTCGAACGACTGATATCGCGTGTCGTTATGGGGGCGAAGAAATGACCGTGGTTCTACCGAATACGGAAATTACGAAAGCAGTGAAAGTTGCTGAAAAAATCAGGAAAAAAGTTGCATCACTCAGCAAAGAACAGTTTGGAATAAAAGTGACAATCAGCCTCGGAGTGGCTGAAGTGACTAAAATGACAAAATCGACGGTGCAGTTGATCAAAGCTGCGGACAGGGCGCTATATCAGGCAAAGAAGAACGGGCGAAATAATACGTGTGCTGCTTAAAAAAAATCGACAGGATTTACAGGATTAAACTGATTTTTTTCTTGTTTTATCCTGTAAATCCCCTCGAAATCTTCCATTATTCATCGACATTCATCTCGCGTAGCAGATAATCGGCACCACCATACTTTTGCGTAACCCACAACACGTATCGAATATCCACAGCAATAGATCGGCTGTAATCCTCGCTCCAGGCATAATCATTGATCGTCGCTTCAAATGCTCTGTCAAAATTCACTCCCACGATTTCGCCGTTCGCATTCATGACAGGACTGCCGGAGTTGCCACCAGTGGTGTCCATGTCATATAGAATCGCTGTAGGCACACTGCCTACTTTTTGATTATAGAACCGACCGAAATCTTTTTGCATGTAAAGTTCAATTAGCTTTTCCGGCGTGTTGAAAGGCGGTTCGCCGGTGGTTTTTTCGATCACGCCGTCCAGCGTTGTAATCGGATGGTAATAGATTGCATTTGCCGGAGAATAACCGCGGATATGTCCATAAGTAAAACGAAGCGTCCCATTGGCATCCGGGATGAAATCAGTCTCTAAAAAATCTTTTTTCACATCGATTAATTTGGCTGCCAGCTCATCGATTTCGCCTTTACGTGACTTATTGATTTCTCTCAATTCTTTGTAAGCAGGATAAATTTCCATAGTAAATTTAATAAAAGGGTCATCCAGTTGTTTCAGTTCAGCTTCGGACATCTGCAACGCCTGTTCCAGATTTTCCTGCTGACGCAGTTTGCTTTTCTGGTATGCATTTTCCAGGAACTCATTGATTGCAGCTTCCGGCTCTTTATTATCAATAATCGACTGCACTGCGTTAACTTGCTGATCTTCCGGTAATCTGGACAATCGCATCAGAAATTCTTTAAAAACGATCTTGTCAGTCGGTTCGTAATAATCTTTTGTCATCATTAACAGGCGGTTTTTGGTGCGAGAAAAGTTTTTATCCATATAAGGCGATTCCCGCTCAATATCACTTTTCTGACGCTCGATTGCGGCTTCATAAACAGTGTATGCAAATCGAAACAAATAAGAATTGCGGCGCATATAATGCAGATTCAATTCGCGCTCTGCAGTCACTCGTCGATCGAGATACAGCTTTTCAATGGCAGGCAGTACTTTGCGGTACGCGGCATTACGGCTCTCATCCGATTTAATGTATTCCATCAGTTCCTGTTCTTCAAGACGCTTCTGTTCGACGAGATCGAGTCGTTTCAGTCCCAGTAGTTTTCCGCGATAATTTTTCTCCACATTCGAGAGACCTTTAATTCGGGATAGATGTTTTAATGCGACCTCGCGGTCGTTCTCTCCCATTTCTTTCATCAAAGAAATCAGCCAGTTATAGAG
>WJJN01000111.1 GCA_014729735.1 Candidatus Zhuqueibacterota bacterium | reverse complement strand
TACTGTTACCGCCTTGATTGAGGAACTGGATTCATTAAAAAGCAAAGAGCAATCTTTAAAAGAAAAAAAAGAGATTTACGAATTTCAGATCAACGAGATTTCCAGCGTAAATCCACAATTGGGAGAAGAAGAGGAGCTGATTCAGGAGGAGAAGATCCTCAGAAACAGTGAAAAGCTGTATCAATTAACGAATGATCTGTACCAGCGGCTCTACGAAGCCGAAGGATCTGCCATCGAAATTTTCTCCGAAGCAACCGAAAAGCTGGTAAGTTTGGCGGAAATTGACAGTCAATTTGAAAATTACAAACAGGATTGTCAGAGTGCACAGATCATAATCGAAGAGATTTCAAAGTTTTTGCAAAGTTATAATACAAATATTGCCTTCGAACCGGAGAGATTGGAGGAAATCCGGGAAAGGCTGGCTCATTTTTCCGGATTAAAAAAGAAATACGGTGGCTCAATCGGAGACATTTTAAAGCACAAAGAAAAGATCGAAAGCGAGCTGTCTCTGATTGAGAATTTGGATGACAAAATAAAAGAAAAAACGAGCGAAATTGAAGCTGAAAAAAAGGTTCTGCTCGAATTATGTTTGAATTTATCCATTGAACGGAAACGAGCTTCAGAGAAATTGCAGCGCTCAGTGGAAGAAGCTCTGACGCATTTGGGTATGTCCCGAGCTAAATTCGAGATACTGATCGAAAGACATGAAGATCCCGATGGTCTTTTAGTTATCGATGGGAAGCGCTGCAAAGTCAGTCCCCGCGGGATCGATCAGGTAGAGTTCTTGCTCTCGGCAAATCCGGGAGAGGAGCCGAAGCCACTGGTGAAAGTTGCTTCCGGTGGTGAAGTATCGCGGATTATGCTTGCTCTCAAAACAGCACTGGCTGAAGCAGATAAAATTCCGGTGCTGATATTCGATGAGATCGATATTGGTATATCAGGGCGAATTGCACAAGCAGTTGGCAAAAGTTTGAAAAATCTGGCGAAAACCCATCAGGTCATTTGTATTACGCACTTGCCGCAAATCGCCAGTATGTCGGATCATCATTTTGTAGTGGAAAAATATTCGGGCGAAGAGAGGACGTTCACAAAAATCAGAAAACTACAACCCGAAGAAAGACCGCTGGAAATAGCAAAATTATTAGGAGGCGAACAGGTCACCGAAACTCATATAAAAAGTGCAAAAGAATTAATTGACCAGGTGAATCAAAAATAAACAAGATAATTGGAGGTGATAGATCAGCGAAAAACAGTTGCATCGGGGGTAAATAATCTAAATAGTAAAATAAAAGTAATTATGGACAAGTGTTCAGGAGGAACAGGAACAATGAACGACACCAAAACACTTATCCGGTCTTCGATTCTATCGCTAATCATTATTGTGCTGGGCTTATTTATGCTTTGCATTGGCGGAGCTCCCAAAGTAAATATTGATGAGCCGTTGATTGAAGGCGGAGATTTATCAGATGATGAATTCATGAGTCTTCTGGAATCTGCAGATAATGAAATTACGCAGGATGAAGCTGTGGAAACAACGGATGATTCCTATATGTATGAGGAATCGGATGAAACATCTGCAGCGACCAGTGATGATGAATTAGCTGATATTCTGGAGCTTCTAAACATGGCAGAAAGTGAAGGAGACGTCAGCGAGCCACAAGGACCGGTTGTATCCGAACAAGCTAGCGAACAGGAATTGGAACGATTATTATATGATTCTGATGATAGCGAATATGCTGATAACGAAGGAAAAGTGGATGCAGAAGCTTACTCCGACCTGGAAAGTGAAATCAATAAGCTGGAACAAATATTGATTGAAAAAGATTCCCAGGTTGATAGTATCAAATTTGCTATCGAAGAATACGATGAACAGATCGCCGAAATCGAAGGAGGGAAAAATTATCCCGGTGGTTCTTCTTCGAAAGGAAATGTGAATTATACATCGTATTCAGATGAAAATTTCAGCAATTCAGCATCACAACAAGAGCTTGGTTATTCCGATCCTGGTGGTGATAATGGATTTACAAGAATGTCTGGAGCCGGGAATGCCCGTTATGACGATGCACTGAATTATTTTCATAACGGGGAATATCAGATTGCAGCCACGACATTCAAAAGATTATTGCACGAGAATCCAAATAGTCCATTGGCAGATAATTGTCAATACTGGATTGGCGAGTGTCGGTTTGCTCAGGGAAAATATTATCAGGCAATTGTCGAATTTGAAAAAGTATTTATGTTCAATTCGACAGATAAGCATGACGATGCTCAAATAATGATGGGCTTGGCATATATGAAAGCCGGGCAGGTTCAACAAGCACGAACCGATTTTACCTGGCTACTGGCATGCTATGAAGGCAGCGAATATTATCAACGAGCCCTTCGTTATATGAACGAGCTTTAAAATCGTTATTGATAGCGGGATTCTCTTTTTCAGCCAAATTGAATTAACGATGTTGGAGGAAGATGAGAATCTCGTTGTTTGTAGTCTGAAGTAGAATGTATGGAAAGTTAGTTGAAAATGGCTGAATTTGTACACCTCCATAATCACACCCATTATAGCCTGTTAGACGGTGCGTGTAAAATACCGGACATCATCAAACAATGTGTCGAATATAAGATGCCAGCATTGGCGATTACTGATCATGGTAATATGTTTGGCGCAATCGAGTTTTATCAGGAAGCAAGCAGCGCGGGAATCAAACCGATTATAGGGGCTGAAGTTTACATCGCACCGGGCAGCCGTTTTGAAAAAACCGTTTCAAAAAATGATACTAAAGATACATCGTTTCATCTGGTGCTGCTGGCAAAAGATGAAATCGGATATAAAAATCTGATGAAACTAATTTCCATCGGATATCTGGAAGGATTTTATTATAAACCACGTATCGATAAAGAAGTGCTGAGCCAACACAGTAAGGGCTTGATTGCTCTGTCGAGCTGTCTAAAGGGCGAAATCCCGCAAATGATTCTCCGTGAAAACATGGAGCGAGCCAAAACCAGTGCAGGTGAATTTAAGGATATATTTGGTGAAGACTATTATCTCGAACTTCATGACCATAATATCCCCGAAGAACGAACTGCTTTCGAAGGTTTACTCGAAGTCAGCAAGTCACTTGATATCCCTCTCGTTGCCACAAACGACACACATTATTTGAAAAAAGAGCACTCTATCGCACACGATATTCTCATTTGTTTACAGACAGGCAAAGATTTCGAAGATCAGAATAGAATGCGTTTCTCAACCGATGAGGTCTATTTCAAGTCCCCGGAGGAAATGGCACGGCTGTTTAAAGATCATCCGCAGGCGATCAAGAATACGCTGGCAATCGCCGAAAAGTGCAATCTGAAAATGGAATTCAATAAAGTCCATTTGCCAAAATTTGAAGTTCCGGAAGCCGAAGGCAATATATCTTTGAATGAATATCTGCACAAGCTGGCGGTTTACGCGCTTCCGAAAAAATACCCGGTTGTGACGCCGAAATTGAAAGAGCGGCTTCTATTCGAATTGAAAATAATCGAGCAAATGGAATACGCCGGCTACTTTTTAATTGTGAAAGATTTCATTGATTATGCGCGGAGCCAGGGCATCCCGGTGGGACCGGGACGCGGTTCAGCAGCCGGAAGTATGGTTTCGTATGTACTTGGAATCACAAACATCGATCCTACACGGTACAATCTCTTTTTTGAAAGATTTTTGAATCCCGAACGAGTGAGCATGCCGGATATTGATATCGATTTCTGTTATGAGCGCCGGGAGGAGATCATCAATTACGTACGCCGGAAATACGGGGAAAATAATGTCACACAAATCATCACTTTTGGAACGATGGCTGCACGGGCGGTTATCCGGGATGTTGGACGAGTACTGAAATTCAGTTATGGCGAAGTAGATAAAATAGCGAAAATGATACCGCCTACCATCGGAATGACCATTGATAAAGCAATGGAACTGGTACCCGAATTGCGGGAGATTGCGCGAAAAGATGAATTACACAAGAAGCTGATCGAAAATTCCAGAATTTTGGAAGGACTGGCGAGACATTCTTCGACTCACGCAGCAGGCGTCATCATTACTCCCGAAGAATTGACGAAATACACTCCACTCTCTAAATCGACCCAGGGCGATATCACCACGCAATATGACGGCGTGGCGTCGGAGAGCATCGGGCTGCTGAAAATGGACTTCCTTGGTTTGCGCACGCTGACAGTTATTCAGAATACTTTGAATATGCTCAAAGATAAATCCATTGAAATCAATCTCGATCAAATACCTCTGGATGATAAAGACACGTTCAGCATTTTTGCGAAGGGCGAGACAATCGGCATATTCCAGTTTGAAAGTTCCGGTATGCGCGAATATTTGAAGAAGTTGAAACCGCAGCAAATCGAAGATCTGATCGCAATGAATGCCCTCTATCGTCCCGGACCGATGGACATGATCGATGATTTTATTCAGCGAAAACACGGGCTCAAGAAAATCGAATATCCGCATCCGGTGCTGGAACCGATTTTGAAAGAGACATACGGAGTGATCGTGTATCAGGAACAGGTGATGCAGATCGCCAGCGAATTGGCAGGCTTTTCACTTGGGAAAGCCGATCTGCTGCGTCGTGCGATGGGAAAAAAGAAAGCCGCGCTGATGAAAGAACAGCGAAAGTTGTTCAATGAAGGTGCTGCGAAGAAAAACATTTCCAAGCAAGTATCGGACAAGATTTTCGATTACATGGATAAGTTTGCGGGATATGGATTCAATAAATCACATGCCGCATCGTATTCCGTGGTGGCTTATCAAACGGCATATCTCAAAGCACATTATCCTGTTGAATTTATGGCTGCCAACTTAACCAGCGAAATGGGCAACACCAAGCGAGTGGTTATCCTGATCGAAGAATGCAAAAGAATGGGCATCAAAATATTGCCGCCGGATGTCAATGAAAGCTACATCGAGTTTGTTCCGAATGGAGAAGGAATTCGTTTTGGTCTGGGTGCCGTTAAAAATGTCGGAAAAAATGCTATCAAATCGATTATTCGGGCGCGGGAGGAAAATGGTCGTTTCAATACGATTTTTGAATTCTGCCAGAATATCGACCTGCGGCTTGTGAACAAGAAGGTTATCGAAAGTCTGATCCAGGCAGGCGCACTGGATTCGCTCGAAGGATACCGGGCACAATTGCTTGAGAGTATCGATCTTGCTGTGAATTACAGCCAAAATATGAATGCGCATCTTGCAAACGGTCAAAGAAGCATTTTCGATTTAGGCGATGAACAAAATGTGGAGTTCGAATTGCCGAAATTGCAGGAAACCGAGGAATGGAATCAAACAGAGGCGCTATCCCGGGAAAAGGAAATGCTCGGATTTTATATCTCCGGTCATCCGTTATCCCGTTATGAATATGAAGTAAAGCTCTTTTCGTCCACCGACCTGGCATCGATTCACACGCATAAGGACGGCACAAACGTTCGGGTTGGTGCGGTAATTACCAATGTCAAAAAACATTATGATCGGAAAAATAATGCCATGGCGTTTGTTACCCTCGAAGACTTTTCAGGTACAGCAGAAGGCTTGATTTTTTCCGATCCTTACAGCAAATTCCGAGATTTAATAGAACCGGATGAAATGCTATTGTTCATCGGCAGAGTATCAATCAAAGATGAAGAGGATGAAGCTAAAATATTGATCAATGAGGTTCTGCCACTGCCGGAAACATGGGAAAAATGTAGTAAAAATCTCTGCCTGCTGTTTAATACGGATCAAGTTGAAGAAGCCACGATCCAGCATGTAAATAATCTGTTAATGAAGCACAAAGGTAATTGCCCGGTTTTTCTAAATGTCGTCACGCCCGGAAATGGCGAATACCTGCTTCGCTCCCGCACGCGCAAAGCACGACCGAACTCGGAATTGATCCGCCGGCTTCGAAATTCGCTCGGCGAAAAAAATGTCTGGATCGAGCCGGGAATTCAATAATTTGATTTTCACCCAATGCACTGCACCGTTTTATTCAAATTT
>WJJN01000719.1 GCA_014729735.1 Candidatus Zhuqueibacterota bacterium | reverse complement strand
TTCGTCAGCGGAAGGGAGTACTCAAATCCCAGAGATAATTTCAATTCCTGCAATCGCTGCGTGGGATCGAATACCGCCGAGTAGATGCTGTCCGTACTTGTGTAAACCAGCGTTTTGTTGATGATCTCCGGTTCCGCACCCGGGATGAAATCGATGTATGTATCTTCCCAGTAATCCCATTCCCATTCATCCAGGACATCGTTCTGTTCCAAAAATGAATAATCATAACGAACATTCAGATTAAGATCCAGATTCTGACGGAGACGGAATTTCATCTGCGCACCGAGTCCGAAGCCCTGTGCTTCGCTGACTTTGTATTCACTCGTTTGCGAATGCGCTGAACTGCTAATGCGAATTTTGATTGGTCTGCCCTGAGAATAACCAAGCTGCGAACAGAAAAGTCCGACAAGCAGATAAATCAGAAATATTTTGAAAAATGATTCTGTCATTTTTAAAGCTCCATTGCCAGTGTATAGCGCAGCGTTGAATCCAGATGTTCATGATTCATATAAGCAAAATCAAACCGGAGGCTGTTTCCTTTAATATCAAAACGCAATCCTGCGCCGGCGCATAAATTTTCTTCGTCATAGCCGAATTTATAACCTGCACGTAAAATGACCGAATGATACAAAACAGCTTCCATTCCGAGATGAATCCGCTCATTCGCGTCATTGGGATGAATTGCTTCTGCCAGCAAAGTCAACCGGTTCGCTGATTCCATATTGCCAAAAACTTCAGCGGAGATTCCCATTTTCAGTTGCTGCGGCATTTTGAATTTCTCGGTCTCATATTTGGATTCAAGTCCGAAATTCTGCAGAAATGCTGCGATGCGCAGGCTCTTAAATCCCGTGAAATACATGAAACCTATGTCCGCAATCACATTATCGGAATTGTAGATGTCGATAGTCTCCCGCACATATTTCAATGTTGTCCCGAATGAAAATTTATTAGTCAGAGAGCGGGCATAGCTCAAGCCGATGGCGTAAGCGCCGGCAGTGTATGTGCCAAGATCGATATAAGAGCCTGTTTGCGACGCGGTGGGATTTATTGTTTTCTGAATTTCGCCGAAATCGAAATTGACCGCCTGCAGACCGAGCGTACCTAACAACGGAATATCATAAATCAATCCGAATGCCTGCAGCGTTGTTTCGACGTACCAGTCGGCATGGGAGACAGCGAGCCCGGCTTTTTTGCCACCCAACGGAATCAGCGCCGGATTCCAGAAAAGTCCTTCCGCCGAAGCATTTGGCAGCGAAATGCCGGTTTCTCCCATTCCGACATACCGGGCGGTGACAGGTAATTCCAGAAAAACATAACCGGTTGTGCCGATCTTTTGAAAATCCTGCGCCCGAGTCAGAGACGATAAAAACAGCAGCGGCGCCAGTAGTGAGTATATTTTCTTCAACTTATTGCTCATTTCACTTTCTCAATTGATGATTGCAAATTTGCCCTTCTTCTCTTCACCCTGCGGATTCGAGACATGATAGAAGTACATCCCGCTTTTCACGTATTGCCCGTAATCGCTGATTTGATTCCAGAACGCGACGCCAGAAGACGGATTACTGTGATGAATCGTTTTCACCAGATCACCCCGAACCGTGTAAATCCGGATTGTACATTCATTTGAAAGATTCACGAACTGGATCAACTTAACATCTCCGGCAAGCTGAAAGCCGGAGCTGCGGTAGAACGGATTGGGAACAACTGCCACATCACCCAGCGACGATTCGGTCGGGCTCAGCGTGGTGTAATAAACCGTTTCCGTGCGATTGGCAAATATCGACGATTCCAGTGGCGGCACTTCCACAGCCGGATCGACTGTCCAGCTTGCGTGTCCATTATCATACGCCGTGACCGAATAGTAGAAACCATATCCCAGCGGCACTTCCCTGTCGATGTAAACATATTGCTGTGAATCCGTTTGGAAATAGGTCTCATTGCCGACTTCAATATCCGCAATCAGTTTCCATGGACCGAACGGATAAGTCCCCGATCGATAGATGCGATAACCGGCAATATCCGGGATTCCCTGATGCGGATCGGGAATCATTTCCGGCGAATTGCCAAAAGTAATGACATTGCCGACAGTGCCGGCTTCCTCCAGCGTGCTGACGGTAAATTCCGGCGCCGGCGGCGACATGGGCACAGTGTAATCATGATCGAAATTGAATTTTATTCGCTCGTTCAGATATTGAACTGCAGAATCGCCGGCAGCCTGCACCATCTCCTGCGTCGTCTCCGGTGATATTGCCTGCTCATAATCCATCCCTCCGACAAATTCGGCGAGAACAATTTTTATTGAATCGCGGCGGGGAATATCGAATGGTCCCAATGAAAAATTGGCGTACAATCTGTTTTGTCCCATACGGCTGTCGTTGGGATCATTAAATGCTTCTGAGAGCAGCAGAGGATCTTTCATTGCCCGGTACTTGTTATCCAGTCCGGCGACTCCCAGAAACGGTCCCGAATGATCGTTCGTCGGCGCGGCGGCTGACCAGGCAAATCCATTGATCCGGTTTTCCTGTCCCGATGAATCCGGTGAAATATACAAAAATTTCAATCCGTAAAATCCCGGTGCAACGAATTCCGGTTTGTAAATATTCCGGTCATTGATCGGGTCATATTCGAGATGCTCGAAATAGTCAAAGGATTCATCTTCGCCGGGCGTTGTGGTCAGGTCGCCGGCGTGGGCGATGAGCAGCATTTCATTCTCATTATAGTAACTGTCGGTATTCCGTGCGCCATCCGGGAAATTGGGAAAAGTCAAATTCCACCCGCGATGATTCGGCGACAATGCCCAGGTGAAAAGCAGATAAACACCTTCCAATGCATTTCTGCGCTGAATATTCCGCAGGCTGTATTCGATAATGATATAATTTTCATCTGCCTGCGAGCCGGACCACTGCCGCACTTTCCGTTTCACTGCCACCGGGATATTCTGATTATCCCACGGCTGAAACCAGGCGCCATTCATTTCCCAACCCGAAATGATGAGATCTTCGGCTTCGTTCGGCTCAGTTTGCAGCCAGTAATTTTCGCCATTCTGCCACTTGCGGCGGTGAATGGGTTTACCATCATCATCACGAGACACAAGATAGCGAAATTGATCGCCTTCAAAGCCGACTTCAGTACCGTGCGTGGCGAAATTATCCCAGCCCCACACAGTTCCGGTGTCTGTTTTTGCTGTAATAAAAAAACCACCGGCAACCAGATAACTGTTGCTCCCC
>WJJN01000110.1 GCA_014729735.1 Candidatus Zhuqueibacterota bacterium | reverse complement strand
GTAAAGCGCTGGATGATAACTATGTTTTCTTCGATTATGTATCGCTGATAAATGGAGAAACGGGACAGGCGCATGGCGTTTTCGGCTGGGATGACAAAGCGGAAATTTACCGCTACTGGTGGTTCGAAAGCTCGGGGAATTATTCGACTGCGGACTGCGAATTTACCGACGATAACACTCTCTATATGATCTGGCGCGATTCACATTTAATTCAAACCTTTACGAAAATCAATCCTGACAAAGTAGAGCTGAAAATGGAAAATCCGAAATCCGAAGACGGTAATGAGCTGATCATGAAAGTCATTTTTACCCGGAAATAACCTGCTCGGTGATGCCGCAGGACTGGCGACCCGCGACATGGGCGAAGCCATCGGACCGGCAGTGAGAAGCGGCATTTTAGCAGCAGAGTCAATCATCAACGGAAAGCCATATTCGGTGCGTTCGATCAAAAAGAATAGTTTTCAAAAATTTCAAACCGCGGTAAAATTATTTATTTCCTATATGAGGCACTGAGAATACGGCACGCAGGAGTCAGGATTTCCAAGTCCATTGACATTTCTTAAATCACACAATTGACCAAAATTCATAACCATCGAATGAACCTACATTTTTTGAATGAGTTTAATCATAAATACAATATAGCCAAATTTAAAATTTAAGGGCATAATTATGATAATATTGAATATAAAATCAATTTTCAAGATACTGCTGATGATAGTGCTTGTTTTTCAAATATCCACAACAGCACAGGAGTCCGAAGAGCATGGATCGATCGATAGCAAGGTTGAAGCATTTCTAAAAGACCACCGTAACGATTGGCACGACATGAATATCCCTTTTCAGGATGGAAAATTTCTTCATGATCTCATAATAGAAAATAATTACACACGGGCGTTGGAGATAGGCACGTCCACCGGGCATTCCGCAATATGGATCGCCCGGGCGCTGAGCAAAACCGGCGGAAAGCTTATCACAATCGAGATAAATGAAAACCGGTATCAACAGGCGGTGGAAAATTTTAAAGAAGCCGGGGTGTCCGAATTCATCGACGCCAGACTGGCGGATGCGCATCTGCTCGTGAAAGAGCTGGACGGACCCTTTGATTTCGTTTTCAGCGATGCGGATAAGAGTTGGTACAGGCAGTATTTTATCGATGTCGCTCCCAAAATAACCGAAGGCGGCTGTTATGTGACGCACAATGCAACGGCACGTTGGTGGAACAGTGCGGAATATATCGACTATTTAAAAAGCAGGGACGATTTTAAAACAACGGTCGAGAAAGATCAGACTTCAGGAATTGCTATAAGTTATAAAAATCAAAGCAAAATTAATCCAAAATAATAATCAAAAATTTCGAAATTTAACATTTTTCTTTAATTTTGGTAGTAAATTGCTTATATTCGAGACACATGTAAAAGTAAAGGAGAAACATGTCAAATCAGGTCTTAGAATTGCACTCACTGTGTTCTTTTTGAGACATAAAGCGGATTAAATACCTCAATCATGTGAATTGCGAAATCATTCTCATTATATTGGGATAAATGAAAATGAAAACCGATTTAATTAAAAACAGTTTTTTTTATCTGCTATTGACTATTACGACTGTTGTATTTATATGGCTGCTCAAGGATTTCCTGATGCCGTTGTTCTGGGCTGCAACTTTTGGCGTTTTATTCCATCCGGTTTTTAAATTTATAAATCGCCATCTCCGTGAAAAAGCCTCTTTAAGCGCCTTACTCACAATTGTATTTATTTTTCTCATTGTCATTTTACCGGCATTTCTTGTCGGACTGGCTGTTTCAAAGCAGATGACCGGTCTATATAATGAATACATCGTCAATGATGTCAGTATCAGGGAAATATATCAATATTTGGAAAAACATCTGCCCGCGGTGACGAATTTTCTGGAGAGTTACGGTATCAATATCGATAATATCAAGAGTTCCTTCTCAGGTGCGGTGATGACGAGCACACGATTTCTGGCATCCAAAGCATACGGATTGGGTGGAAATATTCTTCATTTTTTCCTGTTATTTTTTGTGATGATCTATCTGCTATTTTTCTTCCTGAGAGACGGGAATAATATTATCGAAATCTTTATTCGAGCACTTCCAATGGGCGACAAGAAAGAGCGGCTGCTGTTCTCGAAATTCAGAGAGGTATTGCACGCCACAGTCAAAGGTACCTTTGTGGTCGGGATTATTCAGGGTACGCTGGGCGGAATCACATTCTGGATTCTGGGAATCGAGGCAGCCGTATTGTGGGGAGTATTAATGATCATCCTGTCGCTTCTGCCGGTCATTGGTTCGCCGGTGATCTGGGGTCCGGCAGTAATTATCTTCTTCGTCACCGGGGAATGGGTAAAAGGAATTATTCTTCTTTTGATCGGATCCTTGATCATAAGTCTGATCGATAATTTTCTGCGCCCGATCCTGGTAGGACGCGACACCAAAATTCCGGATTACCTGATTCTTCTTTCGACCCTGGGAGGATTGACACTGTTCGGCATCTCCGGTTTTATTATCGGACCTGTGATCGCGTCTCTCTTTCTAACGATCTGGAATATTTTTATGCTGGATTATTCCGACAAGTAACGATGTGATAATATATTTGCTATTAGAAAAAATTATAAATTCACGGAAAATTTAAATAGTATCTTCCCAACATCTGAAAATAATGAGATGTTTGCCAGGGAAAAGGATAAACAGCTTTATATTTTTTGATTCAAACAAAAATTACACAAAGAAAATCGTCAGCCTAATCCTTCATGCACACTTTATAAATAAACCATTCGCGCTCAATAACGACTTGAAAACTTTGGCATGTTCCATCTGCCGGAACGGAATCAATTGTGGGCTCACGCTATCAGAATTTTTGAAATTCCGAAAGCTTTGAATAACTTCATTTTATTCACTGATTCAATACGATTTGGAATGAACATTACACTCCCGCGCCCATCGAATCCAGTCACCCTCCAGTTCTTTCACGATTTCAGGTTTCTGGTTAGCGAGATTGTGCAATTCGGTACGATCTTTTTTGATATCGTACAATTCCCATTCCCGGTCCTTGAAATCGACTAACTTCCAGTCGCCTTTTCTGATGGCGCGTGCGCCGTTGAATTCCCAGCAAAGCATCTCGTGTTCTTCCCGCTTTTTGCCCTGGAACACCGGAAGCAGGCTTTTGCCCTTTAACGGCAGCACATTTCTCCCCTGATACGTCGCAGGATATTCGGCACCGCTGATGTCCAGAATCGTCGCCATAATGTCGATAATATGCCCCGGCTGATCCGTAAACGTCCCGCCATTAACGACACCGGGATAATGTACAATAAACGGCGTGGAAATGCCGCCTTCGTGATCCCAACGCTTAAACTTGCGAAATGGTGTGTTCTGTGCATTCGCCCATTCCAGATCAACAGTGCGGTAAGAATTAACCGGTCCCGGCGGCACATCCGGTGTGAGATTTACTTCTTCGGCGCAGCCGCCATTGTCTGATAAAAACATGACGATGGTATTTTCTTCCTCGCCCATTTCCCGGATCTTCGCCAGAACTCTGCCGATATTTTGATCCATGCGGTCGATCATTGCCGCATACACCGCCATTTTCAGCGCCCATTCTTCTTTGTTTGGAACGCCGTCCCAATTTTTAGCGTTCTCATCCTGCGGCGACATTTTTAGATCGGAATCAAGTAATCCCATTTCTATCATTCGGAGATACCGTTCTTCGCGCAGCGCATCCCAGCCGTTGCTATATCTGTCGCGATATTTATCGATATCCTCCGGTCGGGCGTGCAGTGGATAGTGCGGAGCGGTGTATGCCATGTAAAGAAAAAACGGCTTCTCCTTTTCACTGTATTCATC
>WJJN01000718.1 GCA_014729735.1 Candidatus Zhuqueibacterota bacterium | reverse complement strand
TATCCCGCATGATCAGATAATCAACAGTGTCAATGAAATCATGGAACAGGCGGTTCGTTCATATCAGGAACCGGATTCTTCGGTGGATGTGCGCACTCATTTCCCTCAATACCAGGAATTATCTCCTTATCTCAAGAGGGGAGTTCCGCAGCGGTATAAAGAGCCGCTGGGCGCTTTCCTTCTGGAAGTTGCAAGTTACGGCACGCTGCGGGAAGTCCGGATGATCATCGAGGAAAAAGCCGTTTTCTACTACCTCGATGCGATTGAGCAAATTATTGGGGTATTGGAGGTCGGAAATTCGAATTCCTGTATCAAACGACACGCGTTGTCTTTGGCGCAGAGAATATTCGAGGAGTGGGAACAGCAGTTCGGCAGGCACTTCTCTGACGAGGAGAAAAACTCCTTCGCTGCTGTTACAAGTTTGAAGGAATACAGCGAGCGTTTGATAGATATCATCGATTCCTGGGATGATGCTGAAGAATGGGAAGAACAGAAAACAGCGATTCAATCATTCGGCTAACAGGAAGGATGGCGCAAGAATCAGCCCCGATAAGGAACGCCTAAAACAGCCCGGGACATCGCCCCGGGCTGCTTTTGATTCAATAAGTCAATTCTGCAATATATCGATCAATGCCTCCACTGCGCGCTCATCTTCTGCCTGTCCCAACCAGAAAATCGCTTTTTTCCGCATCCGCGGATCAGGGTGCGTTTTTGCAATACGGATGAGATGCGGCACGCCTTCATTATCATCTAATTGCGACAGGGCGAAAATCGCTTTCTCCCTGACATCCAATTTCTCATCATCTTCATCCACAATTTCAGTCAATGTTGCCACCGCTTTTTTCCCGGCTTTCTGACTGAGCCAGAAAATCGCCTGCTCCCGGATATCGGAATGATTCGCCTTCCGGGCAAGCTCGATCAACAGTTTAGTTGCCTCGTCAGAATCCATCTGACTGATGGCGAAAATGGCTTTTTCTCGCACATCCAGCGAACGATCTTTTTCGATGACTTTTTTCAGGAAATCCAGCGCCTGCTCCGACTGCTGCTGCCCCAGCCAGAACACTGCATCCTCCCGCAATTCATTGTCCGCGTCGCTCCGGATAACATCTTTTAAAAATTCAGCAATGCGCTGAGATTCGCCATTCAGCGAAATGGCGACGATCAGGTCTTCTTTGACTTCATGAGATTTTGACTCGTTATATTTCGAGATCAAAAAATCGATGCTTTGTTCCTGTCCCTGAATTGTGAGCCAAAGAAGTGGCAGATCGTCCAAATCGGCATGCAATGACATATTGCTGATTTTCAAATCCCGGATATTTGCCTCTTTGGCATCATCCCGGCTATCGAAACGAAACAGGAACGCAACCTCTTTCAAAACCTTTTCATCTGTTTCACTGACATTCCAATCGTCGAGCACTTTATTGGCGACTTGCTGAATTTGCTCCTCTGCCGACATGGGCAGGCAATTACGGCTATGCTCCGTGCCGTAAATGATTTCACCGAGCGACGGTCGATCATCGTGCGAACGGCAGTATGAGCCAATATGCGAATGCAGCCCCATTATCCGTTCAATGCTGTAACCGATCCAGAATCCATCTTTTAACTTTTTATCACCGGATTGATCCAGCGCCCATTTCCACCCGTCCTGGATATTATTTACTGAAGCCGGCGCATGAATCACCTGCTGCGCCGAAAGTGAAATTGAGGTAATTAAAATCAATGCGATTATGAATACTCTTTTCATCATTCAGGTCTCCAAAATTTGTGTTGATTAATATTTGCCGTCCAAAATATCCATTAATGCTTTCTGTGCTTCCGGTGTGCCGATCTCACCCAGCGCCCGAACCGCCGCAGTCCGCACCCGGGTGTTATTATCATTTTTAATGATATCTACTAAAATGGGTACTGCTTCCGGTTCTTCAGTATCGCCCAGTATTGTAACTGCCACGCGGCGCAATTCCGGATCTTTTTCTTCTTTTAGAATCTTATGAACGATTGGGAATGATTTTTTATTATGCTGATCCAGCAAAGTATACAGCACCGCTTTGCGCACGTCACTGAACTTCGTTTTTTGCAGAATATCATAAAGCACGCCGGGATCGTCGTCATCCAGCAGGTCCTCGAGTGCATAAACGGCAGCTTTCGCCAACTCCGGACTGCTATTCTCCGAAGCGATCTTGATCAGCATCTTTTCCGCCTCTTTTGAATCCTGTTCCCCAATCGCATAGATCGCGCTCTTTCGAATATCATCATCCAAATCGGACAGCGCGATATCCTTCAATATCTCCAGCGCCTTTTTATGTTCGATTTCGCCAATGGCATGCACCGCTGCGCGCCGAATGTCACTATCCCGGTCATTCATCACGGTGTGCCTCAGAACATCCAGCGTCGAAACTTCTTCAAGATCAGACAGCGCATAGAGTGCCGCTTTACGCACTTCTTTATTTTTCGATGATCTTAGCACGTCTGTCAACGCATCGGCAGCGGTTTCGTCGTCCATATCCGATAGTGCATACGTCGCTGCTTTTGCCAGTTCCTCATTTTTTTCATTGATCGAAATTTCTTTAAGAAACGGCACCAGATCGGAAAATTCATCCATGTCGCCCAGCGAATAAAGCGCTGCCTTGCGCACGGAAATATCACTATTATCCGAACGCGCGATCATTTTCAAAAATTCCATGGACTGTCTGTCTTCCCGGTCCGCCAGCGCATAAACTGCCCGTTTTTGAACCTCGAAATCCTCATATTTTTCGACGATCTCCATTAATTTCTTCTGCGCTTCGGGCGAGTCGAAATCACTGAGAATATGCACGATCCGCGTTCTGACATTCGGACTATTCGTTCGTTCGAATAAGCTGAGGATCGCTTTCAGCGCTCTATCATCTCCGATATCCTGGAGCGCATAAAGCGCCGCAAGACTGATCTCATCGTCCGCACTCTTTTCCATGGATTTCACAATCGCCTTGTATTTCGTATTTCCGGATTTCGCCAGTTGATGACCCACACGAATCATGTTCGATTTCGCATCATCCGCCCAATCGCTACGGGAAAATCTGCGGATAAATTCCTGATAGCAATCAAAAACCTGTTCCAGATTTTCGCCGAGCTTCTCATTCGCGTAGCAGTTCCAGAACCGGGCGTCATCGATCCAGGAGCTGTTCGGGTATTCTTCCATAAATCTTCGTAATTCTTCGATTGCCTGCTTCCAGTTTTCATCCAGAATGTAATTATATGCTTTTTGATATGACTTTGTGGTTTTATCCTGTGCTGCTGTCGGCTCAGGAGGTATTCCCGCAATTGCGACATTCAGAATGAGGATAAATATTACCAACGGTATCAGAACCGTTACTTTGCATCTCATTTTCATAACTCCTTTATAGTTCAATCTTATTTTTTCGTGTTGATTTCCGGATTTGCTGGTCCGGATCGAATGAATCACTCGTTTGTTTTATTTCTTCCAGATTTATTTTCAACAAAATCCCCTGCCGGTCGATGCCGCTCTTGATCAGTTCGATTCCATTGATATCCTGCTCAGATTCCAGATTCGCTATCTGCATCAAAATGATCTCCAAATCCGAGATCAGCGACGTCAGCCCGTGACCGCGAACATTCTCTTTCAAAAATTGAGCTTCGGATACCAGCTCTTCCGAAATACGCTGCTGATGCCCGAAATTCAATCCATGATAATCTTCTTCGGCAGAATCGAAATTGACCAGTCCAAGCAGCAGGACTTTTGATCGTTCAAGATAACGCTGTGTCCGGGCATCGACGAATTTCGCTTCTTGACCATCGGGCGACTTTTCCGCATAGACAGGAAGCTCTCTCCGGACATTGTCCGGAGCGTAAATCAACCTGCCGATGAAAATGCCCAATGCAATCAGCACAATTGCCACTGCCAGTTGCATCGCAACGCGCGGTTCAAATATCCTGATCTCGGTTAATTGTCGCAGCCGGTCTCGATAGCGTGTCGGCAGTCCTGGAGTTTCCTCGAGCTGCGGCTGAAGTCTGTTCCAGTATCCCTCCCAGAAAGCCTCTTCCGGCTCCGCCAATTCCCGCTGATCCATTGCAGTCATTGTCTGCTTTAATTGCGCAAATTCCCGGGCGCAGCCAGCGCAGGACTCCAGGTGGCGGTCGAAACCCTCTCGCTGTTGCGATGTCAGCTCATCATATAATGCGTCGACAAATAGTTTGCGAATCGATTTACATTTCATCATCTGCTACCTCCAATCCGAGTTCTTCCCGGTAAAATGACAATTCACTACGGAGCCGCTGCAATGCCCGGAAAAGCGTGCTCTTCACTGTGCCGACAGTGACATTCAGCATGTCGGCAATTTCTCTTTGCTTCTTATGTTCATAATGGCGCAAAACAAACACCGTGCGTTCCCGGGGACTCAATCGATCCAGTGCTCGTTCGATATGCATTCCGATCATTTTCGATGCCGCACGCTGCTCCGGATCTGCCTTTTCCTGTGATTCGCCGACCTGTGCTCTTACGAATTCGTCGCCGATATCACTCGCTTCGCGCAGCAATGTGTTCGATTTTTTGCGGTATTGGCTCAGAAACGTATTCAGGGTAATCCGGTGGATCCACGAGCTGAATTTTGAATCCCCGCGGAATTTTTTCAGCGAACGAAATACTTTGATAAAAACATCCTGAGATATATCCTCCGCTGTTTCATGATTTCCGCATAAATCCCGTGCCAGATAATAAACGTTTTTTTTATACGCTTCCACGATTTCTCTGAATGCCGAAACATCACCATCGCAGGCACGTGCAATTACTTCATTTTCATTCTTCAATATCGGGACTCCCTTTTCTATTCCTAAAGACGCTGGCTGCATTTAAAAGGTTGACATGGGTCGTTAAATTCAGTTACGGAAAAAACAGCCGCAGGTTTAGCGAGCGGATAAATCAGTAGACTACCCTGAAAGGGCAAGATAACAAAGGGGACTTTATCAAAAGTCCGATTTTCTCATTTGATGTCATTTCGGGCTTGTCCCGGAATCTCCTAATTATCTGAAATTTAGGAGATTCCTGCATTCGCAGGAATGACACCCAAAAATAACTTTTGATACAATGGGCGATTTCCATGGGCAGCAGCAATTACCTATCATTGAAATCTAAATTATACCAAAGTCGCCTTGACTTTTATAAAATATTTTAATATCTTTAGCTCTTATTATTTCTGAAAGCGAGGATTGAATGAGACAAATTTACATAGCCAAATACGGCGGACCCAAAGTGCTGGAAATCCGCAGCTCTGCCGATCCGAAACCGGGACCGGGCGAAGTGTTAATCGATGTAAAGGCATCGGGAATTAATTTTGCAGATATTTTAGCGCGTAAGGGGGTTTATCCGGATGCTCCAAAAGCACCATGTGTGGTCGGTTATGAAGTCGCCGGAGACATCGAAGCTGTTGGGAACGGCGTCGATAAAAAGCTGATCGGCACGCCGGCGCTGGCAATCACCCGTTTCGGCGGCTATTCGGATAAAGTGGTCATCGGCAAAGATCAATTCTTTCCAAAACCCTCAGAGATAAGCTACGAACAAGCGGCATCCATTCCGGTGGCTTATTTGACAGCCTATCAGCTCGTTGTC
>WJJN01000717.1 GCA_014729735.1 Candidatus Zhuqueibacterota bacterium | reverse complement strand
ATCCGTGAATGAAATGGTATCGCGGCTGCAATCTTCCATGCGACGGCTGTAGCCTACAGCAAGCCGCTTTTTATGTTCCGGCGACAAATTGACACTGGTGCTGGTCATTTCCAGCGGCTCCAGAATATTTTCATGGATGTACTCCTCATACGGAATTCCTGACACTCTGGCAACGACCTCGCCGAGGATCGCCATGCCCAGATTCGAATATTTCCATTTCGTTTCCGAAGGATAGATCGTCTCCTGTTGTGGCATTTTTTCGATGATCTGCTCCAGTGTCGGAAATTTATGGTCGGTCCAGTACGGATAATCAGCTTCCCGCGGAATGCCCGATGTATGTGTCAGGAGATGCCTGATGGTGATTCCCGGCGCTTCGGGAAATCGCTGCTTGAATTCAAACCAGTCCAGAAAATCGGAGACCGGATCGTCCAGTCGCAATTTGCCGGCGTCCCGCAATTGCATGATAGCGGTGCTGGTAAACAGCTTCGTAATAGATGCGATTCTGAATATCGTGCTTGGCTTCACTGGCAACTTTTCTTCCAGGTCGCGATAACCGAATCCCTTTTTCCAAATAAGATCCTGATCGTAAACAATCCCGATTGACAGACCTGGTAGTCCCTTATATTCCATCTGAGCGTTAATCCAGGTCTCCAGCAGCTCTATTTTCGATGCTACCGTCGGATCATTGAGAATCGCATCGGATTTTGGATAGAGAAAAGAGAATGGGATCCACAGAATGAACAACACAAGAAATATTTTACGAATCATTCCAAATTCCTTTTTTAAGATTTTCATTGATTTATTGGGGAATTATTTTTAAATTCAATGATAAGTTTTGTATAGTATCCTGCGAAGGTTTCAAACCTTCGCAAAGAAGTTCTTAAGCAGGAACAATATACAAAACTGAACTGTTCAATTCAAGAGATTTTTGCAGGGTGGTTACACAAAAAACCCCGTCCGAAATATCGGACGAGGCTTTTTGTGTTCGTTGAAAATGGCTATATTAATTGATTGAGAGGTCAATTGGTGTTTTCATGAAATTGGGTGAATAACTTTCGAATTCGTTCTGCGGTTTCGATTAAACTATCATCATCTTCTGTTAATGTTGTTTGATTTTCAATAAATCGAATCTTTGGAAATATATTTTCCGTATGCAGCGAATTATCGTAGACCGGTGCCCAGGGACCATCCTGATCGCAGATAAAATCATGTTCATGTTTTCGGAATGACATTTAAACCTCTTTAATTTTGGGGATTGATAATAATTTGAATTCACATGCCCCACATTTTGTTTCAAATATGTTCTGAATATATTATTTTCAATAATTGTGCCAAAAATTTAACACAAGTAATTATTGAACTTGGTAAGATTTTAACATTCTTGGTGCTTTCAAAAGAGTAAGGATTGATTCCCGAAATGTAATTCACAGTACTTTGAATCAAATTTTCAGAAACCGGACTTATGGAGAAAAACTTCACACAATTTATCGAAGAGCTGATACAGCAAATTGGCGAGAAACATGTATATACTGACGAAGAGCGCCGTGAAGCATATAATTTCGACGGCACCGATTATCGTTATCTGCCGGAGGCAGTCGTTGAACCGGCGACCACCGAACAAATATCCAAATTGATGAAGCTTGCTACCAAATACAAAATCGCTGTAATTCCCCGCGGCACAGGTACCGGATTGAGCGGTGGCGCGTTAGCGACAAATGGTGGTGTGATTTTATCGTTTTTAAAAATGAATAAAATTATCGAAATAGATGAAGTAAACATGACCGCGCGGGTGCAGCCGGGATTGATCAATTTGCATTTGCACGAGGCGTTGGCAGAAAAGGGACTCTATTATCCGCCCGATCCGGCGAGTTACGATACCTCGTCCATCGGAGGGAATATTGCTGAAGATGCCGGCGGTCCGCATTGTTACAAATACGGAACGACCCGGGATTACATTTTGGGCATGGAAGTCGTTTTGCCCAATGGAGAAATAATACGTACCGGAGTCAAGACAAGAAAGGGGGTGGTGGGATACGATTTGAACAATTTAATCATCAGTTCCGAAGGAACGCTGGGGATTGTCACTGAGGCAGTACTCCGACTGATCCCGCTGCCGCAAAATATTATGACGATGCTGGTGTTCTTTCCTAATATCGAAAACGTGATTGCTTCCATGACCGGTTTCTCTAAAAACAGGATCGTGCCGGGGACAATGGAATTTATGGACAAAGCCTGCGTCGACCTGCTGCGGGGCAGAATTCAGTTCACCATCCCGGATGAAACACAGGTGTTGATGATCATCGAGCTGGACGGCGAAAGCTCTGAGATCGAAAAACAAATGGAGACAGCCGGTGAAATCTGCTTTGAAAACGAAGCATTCGATGTTTTCCTTGCAGACAGCTCGCACAAGCGCCAGGGATTGTGGGATGTGCGGCGCAGTTTCCGGGAAATCATCAAGGAAACGGTGAAATACAAACGTGCGGAAGATGTGGTTGTACCAATTAGTAAAATTCCGGAGCTGTTAGCAGGCAATTATGCGATTGCCGAGAAATACGATTTCGTGAGTTATAATTATGGGCATCTGGGGGACGGGAATGTCCATGCGAACATGACGAATATGGTGAAAAACGACGATGTGATCCGACGCGGGCATCACGCCTTCAAAGAAGTGTTCGAGCTGACCCTGAATTTAGGAGGCACGATTTCCGGGGAGCACGGCATTGGCATTACCAAAAAGCCGTATCTGGGAATGGAACTCTCGGAGGAATCGATCCGTATTCAAAAAGAAATCAAAAAAATATTCGATCCGTTGAATATTCTGAATCCTGGAAAAATATTTGATTAAGGGACTTTGATATGCTGTCCGGTCCTGATCAACTCTTTTTAAGATCGACAAAAAACTGAAAAATTCCTGACTGAACTTCTCGATTCATTAAAACATAAACAACGGGAGAATTATGGAATCTATATTTCTAAGTGGCAAGAAAGCCCGTGAATTGCGAGCCGAAGGGCATCATCTGAATCCTGCAGTTATGATAGGCAAAGACGGATTGACGCCGCAGGTACTGCATTCGATCAGGAAAGTGCTGGATACCAATCCTCTGATCAAAATAAAAATTCTTGACACCACTGATATGAACCGCAAGCAATTTGCCGCTGAGCTCGCCGAGAATACAAGCTCTCAGGTAGCTCAGGTACTCGGTAAAACAATTCTGTTGTATCGAGAGCCGGAAGAAGACTAAAGCTTATTTTCTATTGTCGTGAATCTCGCAATATTGTTGCAAAGTTTTTAAAAGAGCCCCTGGTAAGAAATTTTTCTACCGGGGGCTTTTTTATTTGATTATGTACAAACAATTTCGTATAATTAACGCTATGTTAATTATCATCATCACCGGTTTGCCGGCAACCGGAAAAACGACGCTGGGTCGAAAAATTGCGGACAGATTCGGATTGCCTTTTTTCAGTAAAGATGAAATAAAAGAACAGTTGTTCGATACGATTGGGACAGGCGACCGGGAATGGTCACGAAAATTGAGCCGGGCAAGCAACGCACTGCTTATGATCATTTTACAGCAGATGATCGAAGCAGGAAGATTCTGCATTGTTGAAAGCAATTTTCCGCCGGAAGAGTACGATGAAAAATTCCGGCTCCTGGTGCAGAACACGCCTTTTCGGATATTGCAGATCATTTGCAAGACGGAACGACCCGTGCTTCAAAAGCGTCTGGAAGACCGTGCCCGTTCCGGCAGCCGGCATCCGGGGCATCTCGATGGCATTTTGCTCAAAGAATTTGCAGATAAATCCGATGCCGATTATCAGTACTCTGTGAAATTGAATGATCGCACGATAATTGTGAATACGACTCAATTCGAGGAAATTGATTACCCCGGCATTTTTATGGAAATAGAAAACGCACTGAAATCCGGAAACGAGGATTGAATTCAACGAAAGAGAGGCTCACCATGAGAACGAACTTCATGAAAGATGCACCGCACCGACGCTACAATGCATTGACCGGCGAATGGATTCTGGTATCACCGCACCGAACGAACCGTCCCTGGCAGGGAGCGCAGGAGAAACCGGCGGAGGAGAACCGACCATCGTACGATCCGGAATGCTATCTCTGCCCCGGCAACCAACGGGCAGGCGGTGCGCGCAACCCGGACTATAAAAATACGTTTATGTTCACTAACGATTTTGCCGCGCTGTTACCGGATACCGAACCATCTTCAGCGGACGATGATCCGCTTTTTAAAGGTAAGAGCATCCGCGGCACAAGCCGCGTGATTTGCTTTTCCCCGAGGCATGATTTAACATTGCCGGAAATGCCGGTCCGGGATATTCGTCGGGTCGTCGATCTGTGGGCAGAGCAGTTTGCAGAGCTGGGCAATCAATATAAATGGGTGCAGGTTTTCGAAAATAAGGGCGCGATCATGGGCTGCTCGAATCCGCATCCGCACGGACAGATCTGGGCGGGATCCGCACTGCCGAATGAAGCGGTTAAAGAAGACAGGCAGCAGCGGACATATTATGACGAGCAAAAATCCGTGCTGCTGCGGGATTATCTGGAGCGAGAATTGAAATTTGCGGAACGCATCATCATCGAAAATGAGTACTGGGTCGTACTGATCCCGTTCTGGGCATTCTGGCCCTTTGAAACATTGCTGCTGCCGCGGCGGCATATCCTGCACCTGCCTGAATTGACCGATGAAGAGCGCAACTCGCTGGCAGATATCCTGAAATGTTTTCTGACGAAATATGATAATTTGTTTTCTGTGTCGTTTCCTTACACAATGGGTTGGCACAATGCGCCGACAGATGATGGCGATTATCAGCACTGGCAGTTGCACGCGCATTTTTACCCGCCGTTGTTGCGATCAGCGACTGTGAAAAAATTCCGGGTCGGTTATGAAATGCTTTCCGAAGCGCAGCGCGATATCACCGCCGAACAGGCAGCACAGCGCTTGCGGGAACTGAGTGAAGTTCATTATAAAACACTATAAAATTGGAGTCGGATTGAAAAACATATTTCTGTTTCTTGTCCCCTCGTTCATTTGGGGCTCGACATGGCTGGTGATCACATTCCAGCTCGGGATAGTCGATCCGCTTGTTTCCGTGGTCTACCGGTTCATGATCGCGGCAGTCATCCTGCTGCTATTTTTATCGATCCGCGGCGACAATCTCAAATTCAATCGCAACGCACATTTATTCATGGCAGCGCAGGGCTTCTTTTTATTTGGTATCAATTACTGGCTGGTTTATCTGGCAGAGCTGCATCTGACAAGCGGCATCGTCGCCATCATTTTTGCGACGCTGGTTTTTATGAACATTTTCAACAGCAGCATTTTTCTGAAGAATCCGATCCGGCTGCACGTGCTT
>WJJN01000716.1 GCA_014729735.1 Candidatus Zhuqueibacterota bacterium | reverse complement strand
CGAACAGGTTCTTCCCAACGCGGTTCTTTTATTCGGGCGAGGATGGTATCATGCGAATCGAGTTGCATTTTCCTGGCGACATAATACTCAAAAAACGTGCGATGGACGAATACATGATAATCACCACTTTGCTGAAGCAGACCACTATTTTCACGGATTTCGCGAAGTATGTTTTCCTCATTTTCCGTTCGCCCCATCTGTGCCAGTGTTTTTCCAACCTGTTCGATCAACGGATCGTACGCAAAATCATCCGTTCCCTGATTGAAAAAATAATACGCCAAATCTTCCAATAGCCGTTCTTTCAACTGCCGTGTGAAGATATTGACTTTTGGCACTTGCTTTTCATCGAATAGCGTTAGCAGCGTAATTGTACACTTTTCGTAAAGCTCTACCCGGCGATTCGGAAGATTTTTATCTTGCTCAAAAATAAAGCACATAATGGATAACAGAAAAGGATTTTGGGCAAGTTCCTGAATTCGATTATTGCTTTCGATGCAATCCATCAGCTTTTGATATAATGTGGCGGATTCCGCAAACCATTTACAAACGAACTTTTCGATTTCCGGCAATGGCAGTCGATCAATTTCAAAGAGCCGGTATGGCAGTTCATGACTCCGAAACCCGGCTTTTCTGGAGGTAATAATCACGCGGGTATCCGCATGACCACTGACGAATGCCCGAATACGTTCGGTCACAGAAATATACTCGTCGTATCGAACTTCATCCAGTCCATCCAGAAGTACCAGAACCTCATTTTTTTCCAGGACTTGTTTTGCAAAATCACGCACATCGGCGCCGGACAAATGATTTTCTACCGACGCAAGCAAAGCCATTTCCAGACTATCCCTTGTTTTGGAAAATTCAGCCAGTTTAATAAAAATCGGAAGGAGTCCTCTGGAATGAATACTTTGCTGGCGGGCGAGATAATGCATCATCGTGGTTTTTCCCATACCTGGTTCCCCCAATACGACAACGGCTTTTTCAGGAAAATCAAGCAGGTCTTCGGCAGTCAAATTTTGCGCGAAAGATTTTTCCGTGAATTCGTCCTGTTTCCCCATTTTTCTGCAGTCCGGATCCTGGTGCATTGTAATTGGAATATAGATATCATCCATATCAAACGATCGTTTAAAACCCAGCATCGCCAATGTGGCATATTCATTTGCAATCGTGGTACGGTATCGTTTGCCCCATTCGATATTTTGCGATACTGGTTTTTCTCGCTGCAGTTCCGGTTTGTGTTGCAGTATCCATTTATTGACATCTCGATAAATTTTGTGTTTCAAATCTTCAGGAGATTTAAACAAATCCCGGACACGATCTTTTTGAATCATTTCTTTAAATTTTTCAAGTGCAGTGGCTTTTACATCTTTTTCAATATATTTGGGCTTCCAATCAATTTCCGGATCAACGAGATAGCAAAAGCGAGGTTGTTTTCGTTCCTTTGCGTGTTGGTACTCCTGTTCGGTGATCGAGAATGTTGATCCGTCGGGAATAAACCCATATCGCCATGCATAAATGCCAATGAACAGATCACTTTGCTCCACCATGTCAAGACTCGCGGCAATTGGCTCTGCATCCATCGCGCCCAGATATTCCATTCCAATAAACTTTTCCTCAAGTTCATTAATAGCCTCTTCCGCCGCCTTTCGGTATTGAATTAAATCAATATAAGTCGAACTCACAAAAATACGAAATATAGGTGCTGGCATGTTTAATTTCCTTTTTATTATTAAAATTTTAAAATCAGAATTAATCCACCAAATCCATCTCCAATCCCGCAAACTTCTCTTCCAGCGCGCTCCGCAACCGGTATGTATTTGCCTGACAGGCATGACCTTTCCAGCCGCTAATACTTGCCTTAAATCTCTTTTCATCAAACGATTGTTCATTTCGGTTTTTTTCATACGCGCTCAGTTTTTGACAGAATTTGCGGACATTTGCTTTTTTCAGTATTCTGTATTCCGGATAAATTATTTGTCCTAAAAATAGGACTCCGTTGCTGGCTTTTAATATGTGGCATTTTCTGGGATGTAATTTCAGTCGGAGCCAGCCCAGATACTTTTCGATTTCTGTTTTCGCCCATTTTAAATAATTTAAATCATTCGAGCAGAGGAGAAAATCGTCCACATAACGCACGTAAAACCTGAATTTTAATATTTCTTTTACAAAATGATCGAATCGGTTGAGATAAAGATTGGCAAAGAATTGACTTGTTAAATTTCCCAGCGGTAATCCTTTTCGCCGTTCCAGAGAGGTAAGCAGATCGTCGCCAGGAAATATATCGTTGATAAATTCCTGCTCATTGCTGCCATCGATAATGGTATCGATTAACCACAATGTGTCCGGATCTGCAATTTTACGACGAATCTCTGCTTTTAATATCGCGTGATCGATTGAAGGAAAGTATTTCTTTATATCGCATTTCAGGACATATACATTTTTTTTAATGAATTTCTGAGCTCTCCGTATCGCCTGATGTGTGCCTTTATTGACTCGATTGGCGTAACAATCGTAAATAAACGTTTTGTCGAAAATTGGTTCGATAATATTGCACAGCGCGTGATGTACCACCCGATCCCGCAAAGGCGCCGCGCTGATGAAACGCTTTTTCGGATCGTAGATATAAAAAGATTGGTATTCTCCTGGTTGATACGATTTATTCACTAATTCCGCTTGTATTTGTAAAATATAATCTTCCAGTTCATAATTAAAACGAAGCACATTATGTTTGGAGCCTTTTCCTTTGCTCGCGTTTGTTAATGCGCAGAGTAAATTTTCAAATGAAATGATGTGAGAAAATAAATTTCGATGTGTTTTCATCGTAAGCACCATTTATTTGAATTCAGTGACCCGTTCCCAACAGGTACCGGGGTCACTGAATTCGTTTATTGTTTGAGCGTCGGGATACAATATCCCTCGCTGCAGGAGGGAATCTGTTATACTCAAAAGCTGTTCCGGCGTCCGTGAACACCGGACATCAGAGTTTAGTTCTGGTAGAGCATAATTGCGGCGAACGAACGACTCGAAAACCAATGTTGTTGTTCCGATTGTCAGGTTGGTTGTTGTTACGATTACTGCACCGGAAGTTGTTCTCATTGTTGTTGTTCCACGAGCCGCCTCGAACGACGGACTGCTCCGATTCCACCCCTTTTTTATTTAAGCAATACTCCGTTGTTGTTTTATCCAGGCGCCAAGCATTTTACCAATTGTTACCAGTTCCTGCGCACTATATTCATACGATGTCAGATTCAAAAATTTCATGTCGTAGCTTAATCGCGTCATAATTTTGAGATAAAGCAATTTCTCATCAGCCGTAATTAGCAAACCGATTTTTTTATGCCGCATATTTGCCTGTGTGATTAGCTCGATTATTTCCAAAACAGTATTTTCCAGTTTAACCGCCACCGAAAACCGGTGTGATTTGGGAAATTTATTCGTATGATTGAGCAGCCATTTGGAATAATCATACACTCTTTTGAAGATTTGCAGCTTTTCCATTTCTTTCATAACAAAACCCCATTTTTCAAAAAATTTTCGCGTTCCGGATACCCGGATAAATCAGATAACCGGATTTCCTTTGTAGAACTGCGGCGAACGAACGACTCGAAAACCAAAGTCGACGTTCCGAAGGACAGGAGGGAGTAGCTACGATCACTGCACCGGAAGTAGTCCTCAAAGTTAGCGTCCCACGAGCCGCCTCGAACGACGCGGGATGTCTTTTTTTCAGGTCCGGTGGGATTTTGAGAAGGACTGTGTCGGTAATAGTTTTCATCATACCAATCATAACACCATTCCCACAAATTGCCACTCATGTCATGTAGTCCGAGTTCATTTGGCAATTTCTGTCCGACTGCATGAGGTCCGTTTCTTGAATTTTCCCAATACCACGCTACCAAATCCAAAGAATCAGCACCGCTATAAACATATCCTTTACTATGTTGTCCGCCGCGGGCAGCGTATTCCCATTCTGCTTCCGTGGGTAAACGAAAACCATGTGCCGAAAAATTGCAGCTCCAGTCGTTTAAATTGTAACACGGTGTATACTCATAAAATTCGCTTAAATAATTACAAAATGATACCGCGCCAAACCAGTTAACAGTGGCAACCGGATGGCTTTTCTTTGATTCATCATATATCACAAAGCGACCGCCTTTCTCTCCAATCTGGCAAAAAGGACTTGAAAAATCAAGCCACTCACCCGCTTTTGTGTATGGCACATCGCGTGCATTCAAAAAATCACAATATTGCTGGTTGGTAATTTCATATTTGCTGATTTGAAAGCTGTCTAATTTAACCTGGTGTACCGGTTTTTCATCATCAGATCCCAATGAATCTCCCACCCAGAATTCTCCTCCGCCAACCGTAACAAATTGCTTTTCGAACGCTTTCAGACGCGCGGTTCTTTTCCAGGGCTCAATAACATTGTTATTAAACGGCTGCCACAAAATCAGGATTAACACAGCTACAATCCCCAAAGAAATTATTAAATACCGTTTTCCGTTACTCTTCCGGATATAGTACACCTGTTCGGGACTGATATCATTCTTAAAATGGCTGCGGTATTTGAGCACGCTCCGTAATTCATTTCCGCTCAGTAAAAATTTCCAGCGTTTTGCTTTCTGCCAGGTGCGGAAACGTTCGTTTAACAAGCGCTTTGCCTGCTCGGCTGCTGCGAGGAGCTCGCCCGCAAGCGATTCCAGCGCCGGGATCAATCGTTCATGCGCCAGCCGGTACGAGCCTGAGGACAGTTGTTCCAGGATGCGCACCGCCTGCGAGGCAAAATAATTCAGGTTGCGCTGGGTACGGTTCAATGGCAGCCCGGCGGTGGCGGCTAATTCTGGTGCTGTTTTTCCGGCGGATAACCGCTGCTGCGGATTGTCCGGATCAATCAGCGCCAGCAGTGCGTTTTCCATGGGCGAGCGTTCGTGCACGGGAATCCCATCCTCAATTTTGCCCTTAATGTATGTGCGCAGCAAACCAGTCACGCCGCCCGCATCTTTAAAGCTGCCGAGGTGAATATCACTGTCAGCCCCGCTGTAAAGCTCGCTGAGCACCATCATCCCAATGCCGATTTCAACCGGAGATACTTTGCCATTATCCGACATCGCGCTTACCATTTCCACGAGCACAGCATTATCCGGCGCCAGACCACTTTCTTTCGCCAGAACCGCCATGTTTTCCTGTGCCTGTTGTTCGGTGAACAGCTTTAACGGATGTTTCGGCGGATGGAAATTTGGGATGCTGCATTCAAAATCGAACCAGCTGGATGCATATTCTTCTCTGAACGCGATAATCCAGGTGGTTGTGTATGGTGGTTTCTGCGCAACGACCTTTTTGAACAGCTCGAAAAGCTCCGGGTGCTTTTCCGGTTTCAACTGCTCTGCCTGATCAATAATGATGACTTTTTTCGTTCCGCACGGATTTTCAATGATTTCGTCGAGTGAGGTTAATTGCTCTTTTTCGTCAGGACAGGCAACGTGGATTGCCCTTAAAAGCTCTGCGGCTGAATTTTTCGGCATGGCTTCCCAGTACACCGGCGTTACGCCGTATTCTTCGTTCTCTTTTTCCAGCGTGTATGCCAGCCCGGCTCGCAACAACGAGGTTTTTCCCGCACCGGATTCACCCTTGAGCGCGATAAAACAAATCTGCGAATCCAGTACCCATCCCAGCACTTTGCTGATATCTGCCTCTCTACCCAATTGCGAAAATATTTCGCCATCCATTTCTCCGAAAGCAAACGGACCTTTAATCGCGCTTGGTTTTACAGTTTTAGAGATATCAATTTTTCGGGGAATCGCCTTTTTCCATATCTT
>WJJN01000715.1 GCA_014729735.1 Candidatus Zhuqueibacterota bacterium | reverse complement strand
TGGATAATCTCCTCGCAATAATCCGTATCGCCTGAATACGTGATAGAGCGACCATCCGGTGTGTCCAATCGGTAGCCGATGGCAGCCTTCGAGTGCTGCATCGGCGCGCTTGTGATTCTGCCAAAGGGGTAATCAAGCTGTTGCGCGGAAAGCTCGCGTACATTGACCTCGTAATCATCCGGCAGAATCAGCCATTTCCCGAATGCATCTGCCAGCGTATTCACGAAATGCGAAAAGCCTTCGGGACCGTGAATGTGCAGCGGGCGCGTTCTATCATGGAACGGATCGACTTTTATTGCCTGCAGCAGTGCGACCAGATCCAGCGTGTGGTCCGAATGCATGTGCGTGTAAAAAAGATAATTCAGATCGCGAAATTCAGCCCCGGCTTTTTCCAGACGATGCAATGATCCGGTCCCGCCGTCAAATAGCAGGTTTTCCGTACCGGTTTTTACGATTAAGCCTGGCATACCCCGTTTCTGCGTTGGAATACATGTTCCAGATCCAAGGATCACTAAAATCATTTTATCGTGTTTCATCGGATATCCATTTCAAATATTTTTCAGAGCCTTTTACGATTGGAATCGCAATGATTTCAGGTGTGTCATAGCTGTGCAATTCCTGCACCGCCAGTTCAACCGGCTCGAATTTTTCAGCCGTTGATTTTAAGATCAGAAGCACTTCGTTTTCCTTGCTCATCTCGCCCTGCCAGCGAAACAGTGATTGAATCCCGGGAACGATATTGGCGCAGGCAATGAGCTTTTCATCAAGCAGTGCAGCACTGATTTTTTCTGCCTCATCGGCGCTGCTGCATGTAATTAAAATGATAATGTATTGCATGGGGATTCCTTTTCTTTTGAGCGTATTAATCAGAAAAAACATCCTCGATTATTTAATAAATAGGCAATTATTTCATTCTGAATGCACCATCTTTTTGGCGCATGAAGAATCTCATACCACGACATTCAATTAAGACAGACATTTGGTGGTATTAGATTCTTCATCGCTCCGCTCCTCAGAATGATATTCCAAAATATTATTAATTTTCAATTCTTATAATAAAACTTATTAGGATTTAGAAAACCTATATCATTACTCAACAAACAAATCCACAAAATCGAACTTCTCCACATCTACCAGTCCGAGATCAGTGATCTTCAGTTTCGGGATAACCGGCAGCGCGAGAAACGATATCTGCATAAACGGATCGGACATCAGGCATCCCAGTTTGTGCGCCTCGGTGATCAGCTTTTTCAGCCGCTGATTTACGTCTTCCAGAGCCAGATTCGTCATTAGCCCGCCGATCGGCAATTCCAGCGCATCGATTATTTTACCGTGGTTTGCAACCACAATTCCGCCCCCCATTTTGTTGATTTGAATGACCGCTTTCGAGATGTCCTCGTCATCGACACCAACAACCACAATATTATGAGAATCGTGACTGATGGATGACGCAATCGCACCTGACTTGAGTCCCAACCCGTTCACCAGCGCCCTGCCGATATTGCCGGATGCGTGATGCCGCTCCACCACATAGCAGCGGAGAATGTCGCGCACCGGATCGGAGACGATTTTCCCACGCTCGATTTTCGGCTCGGCAATGATTTTATTGGTCACGATTTGATCTTTGATCAATCCGATGACATTGCATTTCCGTCCATTGGCAGGAATCTCGAATTCGCCGCCTTCCAGCCATTTGATATTCACCGAGCTGCGAATGGACGCCGGCGGTCGCTCCGACAGCGCGTAGATTGCCGTACCGTTTTCAGCGACCAGCTTTCCGTTCTTGAAAACTTTCTTTATGTTAAATGATTCCAGATCATCTACAACGACCATGTCTGCCAGGTTTCCCGGAATGATCGCTCCCAGTTGTTTCAGCCCGAAATATTCGGCTGTGTTAATCGTCGCCATGCGAATCGCCGACACCGGATCGATGCCGTATTCGATGGTATTGCGGATCATGAAGTTGATGTGCCCTTCTTCCTGAATATCATGCGGATGCCGGTCGTCGGTTACGAACATGCAGCGATGCAGATTCTGCGGACTGACCATTTTCAATAAATCGAGCAGATTTTTTGTTCCTGTTCCCTCGCGTATCATAATATGCATACCCAATCTTAGTTTTTCCACGGCTTCTTCGGCTGTGGTGCATTCATGATCCGAACGAATTCCTGCGGCAATATAAGCATTCAGGCTCTTACCGGACAATCCCGGCGCGTGTCCATCGATGCGTTTCTCGGACGAGATTTTCAATTTATCCAGCACCTCTCCATCGCCGGAAATGACTCCGGGGAAATTCATCATCTCGCCAAGTCCCAGCACCCATTTTTCGCGCAGGAACGGGAAAATATCAAATGCCCTCAATTCGGAGCCTGCAGTCTCGAGCCGTGTTGAAGGGACGCAGGAGGGCATCATGAAAAATACATTCAGTGGATTGTACTTGCTGGCTTCCATCATGTAGCGGATACCTTCATAGCCGAACACATTGGCAATCTCGTGTGGATCGGCAATCACAGACGTCGTTCCCAGCGGGACGACTGCCCGCGCAAACTGTGGCACTTCCAGCATCGAGCTTTCTATATGAACATGCCCGTCTATAAATCCGGGCATGATAAATTGTCCATCTAAGTCGATTTCTTCCGTGGCATCATAATGCCGCTCCCCGATGCCGACAATGTATGTGTCATAAATTGCAATATCCGTCTTATATATTTCCGCGGACAGCACGTTTACCAGATTGGCATTTTTAAGAACCAGATTCAGTTTCGCATCCCCTCTTGCCGCGGTAATGATTTCATTAATTGTCTTCAAAAAAACACCTTATCATTTTGGATTGCTTTCTAACAGACGAGTTAATTTCTGTTTAGTGTCCTCATCTTCCGGATTTATTTTATTCGCGATGATAAGCTCAGAAATTGCTGCTGATTCATCTCCCTGAATTTCATAGATCAATCCTAAAAAATAATGTGCGACGAAACTATTTGGATCGATCCTTAAAATGTGTTTGTATTCATTGATTGCTTTGTCCATCTCTCCCCTGCGGGTATAAATTTCTGCCAGACCGAGATGCTCTTCACGTTGATCGCTACCATACAGGATCGCTTTTTGAAATGCTGCCTCTGCCTCATCGAGACGTTCCATGTTTTTCAAGACAATACCCAATAAAAAGTGGATGCTGCCTTCCTTGGGATAGATTTTAAGCACCCGCCTGAAGCATTGCTCGGCGCGTCTGGAGAGACCTAATTGATAATATGCTTTGCCCAAATGGATTTGTAGCGGTGCGGTGTCAAAATCGTTTTTTATGGCACTTTCCAAAAACTGTCGTGCTTTTGAATAGTCTTTTTTGATAAAATAGATAAGTCCTTCTTCGTAGTCGAGACTTCCTGAACAGGATCGAATTTCACGTGCTTTTTTAATGTATTTCAAAGCCTCCTGCGGACGATCCAGATTTCTCAAATTTCGGGCGATGATCTCATAAAGCAGTGCAGCAGTCTGAGGGTTTCCCGGGAGTCGCTTCTTACAGGTGTCGATAACTTCAGCATATTTCTTTTGATATTCCAGCAATGCGATCCGTTTCTTCCAGGAGAACGGAGCCATTACTTTCAGCACAAGCAGATAGAGGTATACATTTTTCCGAATACTCAAAAAAAGCTTATAAAACAGTTTTTTTACCCGCAGAAATGACTTCATAAGCTGCAGGTATAAAATAAACAAATATCTGTTGACTCTTGATTTCATAAACTGATCAAAATGTCTGATTATCACTTTTTGTAATTCTTCTGATAATTTCACTTATCAGCGCGATGAATTTCTCTTTTATTTTATCCGCTGTCACCGTAACTTCGTGATGATCGAGTTTGCGCCCCGTGATGCCTGTTGCCATGTTGGTGATGCAGGAAATACCTATGATTTTAATTCCATGTTGATGCGCCACAATCACTTCCGGGATAGTGGACATTGTTCCGGCATCGGCACCAATCGTCCGCAGCATCCTGATTTCTGCTGCTGTCTCATATGTCGGTCCTTTTGTGGCAACCAGTGTCCCGCGTTTCAATTGTATATTCAGATCATCGGCAGTTTGTTCCGCCAAAACAAGATAAGTCGGATGATAGGTCTCACTCATATCAACGAAGCGGCTCTCTTCTTCAGAATGCGGAATCCGGATCAGCGGATTATCGAACATGAGATTGATATGATCGGTAATGAGCATTAAATCCCCCGGCTCGAACATCCTATTGATCCCACCGGCAGCATTGGTAACGATTAACGATTCGATTCCCAACTGCGCCATTATACGCACCGGATAAGTCACTTTATCCAGCGAATAGCCTTCGTAGCTGTGCACCCTACCTTTGAGCGCAAGCACGCGGGCATCATTTAAATTACCGAAATAGAGCAAACCGGCGTGTCCTTCCACAGTGGAGACAGGATAGTGCGGAATATCTTTACAACTGATTACGATCCGGTTCGACAAATGATCGGCAAACGTGCCCAGTCCCGAGCCGAGAATAATGGCGATCCTGGGAATATCGGAAATGTTTTCTTTTACGAAATTTACTGATTCGATTAATTGTTTATTCATCGTTAGATAATCATCCCTGCAATTGTTGCTGTTAACCACGAAGCCAGCGCACCTCCCAGCATGGCTTTAAGACCAATTTTTGCGAGATCCGAGCGGCGATCCGGGGCAATACTGCCGATGCCGCCAATCTGAATCGCAATAGATGAAAAATTCGCGAAGCCGCACAACGCGTAGGTGCCTATAATATAAGATCTCGGAGATAATGTGCCTTTCAAATTTGTCAGCTCTATATATGCCACCAGTTCGTTGATCGAAATTTTTGTGCCCAGCAGATTTCCGAAATTCAGAATGTCTTTGGGAGCAACGCCCATAAAAAAGGCAATCGGCGCGAAAATGATCCCGAATATCTTTTTCAAACTTAAATCCCATGTAAAATCCGTCTGGTGAAACGTGACAAAGTTCACGACGTCATCGATTTTTCCGAGCAAAAAATTTATCATTGCAATCAGTGCGATGAACGCCATCAGCATGGCACCCACGTTCAATGCCAGTCGCAAACCATCGGCAGCACCGCTGGCAGCGGCATCTACGACATTGGCAGTGGTTTTCTCCACCTTGAGTTTCACATCTCCTGAAGTTTTGGATTCCCCGATTTCAGGGAACATAATTTTGGCGACAACAAGTGCCGCGGGCGCAGACATTACGCTGGCAGCCATCAG
>WJJN01000109.1 GCA_014729735.1 Candidatus Zhuqueibacterota bacterium | reverse complement strand
CTCGAACAGGAGACCATTGAACGACTGGTTATCGATCTTGCGTTAGAAAGAAAAAAACAGCTTCGGGATTTGCAAAAGGAGGATTTTGACACGATCCGCTCAACTGCTGAATTACTGAAAAAAACATCAAAAAGCGTAACCGAAATCACTGCAGATGTCGAGAAAAGCCTGATCTCGAAAATTGACCGCGGAACGGCGCCACATGAAAACCAGAGTTTTATGCACATGGGACCGCATCATGATGATATCATGTTAGCATACTTGCCTTACATCGTGCACATGGTGCGACCAGCGACGAATAAACACTCGTTCAATTATGCAACCAGCGGATTTAATGCCGTAACGAATTCTTATGTTCTCAATCTGCTGCGGAATCTTAAAGTCTTCATTGCGAGTAATGAATGCACCGAGCTGATGGAAGAAGATTATTTTAATCCGAATAATAACATTGCCCGAAGCCGTGATGTGTACCAATATCTCGATGGCATTGCGTCACATAGTCGCACGATGAAAACAGAAGGCGAATCCCGGCGAATGCTGCGAAATCTCATTTTCCTTTTTGAAGAGTACAGTATTCCGCAATTACTGAATCGTATCGAAGAGCTGATCAATTACTTCAAAACCCAGTATCCGGGTAAAAAAGATTTGCCGCACATTCAACGTTTTAAAGGTATGATACGGGAGTGGGAAGCGGATTTGCTCTGGGGCTATTTCGGATTCAGCACAGGTGCGGTGGAACATATTCGGATGGGATTCTACAAAGGCGAAATCTTCACCGAGCTGCCGGAGATGGATCGCGATGTGAAGCCAATTTACAAGCTGATTAAAGATCAGCGTCCGGATTATGTTTCTGTTGCTTTCGATCCGGAAGGCAGCGGACCGGACACACATTACAAAGTGCTTCAGGCGACCACAGAGGCTCTCAAATTATTTGAAAAAGATAATTCGGATGTGAAAGTGCTCGGTTATCGAAACGTCTGGTATCGATTTCATCCTTCGGAAGCCAACATGTTTATACCGGTCTCGCTAAACTCAATGGCAATTCTGGAAAACGCGTTCATGAATTGCTTTGGTTCACAAAAGAAAGCGTCTTTTCCAAGTTATGAATACGACGGACCTTTCTATCGGCTGGCGCAGGAGATAATGGTGGAGCAATATCAAATGGTTAAGACATGTCTGGGGCGAGAATTTTTCGGTGCGCACAAAATCGCTCGAATGCGAGCCACGCATGGACTTGTATTCCTGAAAATGATGGATCTAAAGGAGTTTTATTCTCACTCAACCGAACTACAAAAGCGAATGGAAAACATCTAATTCATAAAATACATCTAAATGCAGGGAGAGCTATTTATGCGAATGATTATTCAAAGTGACTACGATGCGATGAGCACATGGGCAGCGCACTATATTGCCCATAAAATCACCAAGTACAATCCAACGCCGGACAATCCGTTTGTACTTGGATTGCCAACCGGCTCTTCACCCATCGGAACTTATAAAATGCTGGTTGAACTGCACAAGCAGGGCAAGATTTCGTTTGAGAATGTGATCACGTTCAATATGGATGAATATATTGGTATCCCCGAAGATCACCCTGAAAGTTATCATTATTTTATGTATCATCACTTTTTCGACCATATAGACATCAAAAAAGAAAGTATTAACATTCTGGATGGAAATGCCAAAGACCTCGACGCCGAATGTAAACGCTTTGAAGAAAAAATTAATTCCGTCGGCGGAATCGATCTGTTTCTTGGCGGCATCGGACCGGACGGGCACATTGCATTCAACGAGCCGGGTTCCTCGCTTACATCACGTACCCGTGTGAAAACGCTGACGTTCGATACAATCCAGGCAAATGCCCGCTTTTTTGATGATGATATCGATCAGGTACCCCACACGGCGCTGACCGTTGGCGTCGGAACCGTGATGGATGCGCGGGAAGTGGTGATAGTAGTAAGTGGCTACTCCAAAGCCCACGCGCTGCAAAAAGGTGTGGAAGAAGGTGTCAATCACATGTACACGATTTCGATGCTACAATTGCATCCAAAAGGAATTGTCGTCTGCGATGAAGACGCCTGTATGGAATTAAAAGTCGCGACATTCCGCTATTTTAAAGATGTAGAACGATATAATCTCGAACCCATAGAAATTAAATAATAGGTCCTTCAATAAAAAAACGGAGTCGTGGTAAAATGCTACGACTCCGTTCATTCTCATTTTTTTTCAAATATTTGGAAACCAATTTAACTTAATGCCGAGCAAATCGCCTCATATTTACGATTGATCTTTTCGATCTCTTCGCTGAGTGATTTCACGAATTTATTATCCTCGAAGCGCCCGCGGACATTCTCAAAATCAGCGTCCCTGTTACCATCGATGCCGAAACTCAGGTTCACGCTGCCCTCGAATTCTTTTTGTGAATCCTGCTGGATCAGATGATAAAATTTGATCGAGGTATCTTTCCAACTGGTGATGAATTTATTCAGATTTTCAGCAGACTCATCCGCCAGCTTCACGCAATTCACTTTTTCGTAATGCGTTAAAAACCAGTTCCAAGCATCCGCTTCATAGCAGTCGTAAATCTTCTTCAATTCTGCCTGCAGCGCATCGAATGATTCCACATTGCCGCTTTTGATTTGATCGACAAGTTGATCGACCCGGCTTTTTGCGCAGAGCAGTCCGCACATATCGATCCATTCCTGATCTCCGGGTGCTCCCTGCTCATCGTATTTAAAAATATCTCGAAGATTCGAAGGGTTTTCCCTGTCAAAGCGCCTGATCACCATATCCCCGAAGTACTTGTCCATCGCCATTTTGTAATAGCGGCGGCTGGTTTTTAATAATAAACGTTTTATCCGAATACCGTTGTAAGATATAAATTCCTGTGATTTTTCAGCATTCTGATAAAGTTCGGTTAATTCGTTATAACCGTGAATTACTTTTTGCATTGTATAAGGTGATAGTACATCGAAAATAATCTGATCCAGCTTATCCGCCGACGTCCGACGGTCACGAGCCGGCCATTTCAGCCCGTCGCGCAACGTGCCGGTGGTGAATAAATTCATTCCGGGCACAAGCACCGATTTTCCCCCGCTTTCGCTGATATATGAAAACGGCAAGTTCGATGTATCGAAATTGGAATAATGCTTTCCGATGATCGCGGTAAATGCGCCAACACGGCAGGGCCAGAGCAGATAGGACGACGAACCGGTCTTGCAGCCGCGCTCCAGAATTCCCTGATGCACCGGACCCAGCTTGTACATGTGATTCGATTGATTCGTGCCGCTGCCGGCATTATAAAACGAAAACAGCCCCGCGATCAACAGTGTGGAGCGATGGTGTGTCACGGTGTAGGGACCACCGAATACCGACGCAATCTCAGAATGAAAGCCTTCGGAATTAGCAAAAAGGATTGAATTCTCGGCTGAAAACTGCTTTCCGATCTTCGCGCCTTCGCCGATCAAACCGGAGGAAATCATCGCGCCGTCTTCTACCCTGCTTCCTTTCTGGAAAATAATATTATCGGCGATCACATCATTTCCAACCAGCGACGGCGCTTCTTTCGAAGAATCCACTGTTCCGTTTTTCAATTTGGAAACGCCATTCAGTAGCGCTTGTTCTCCTATGAAAACATCGATTATCTCGGAACAATTCGAAACGCACGCGCCTTCGCCGATATAACAACGGCTGCTTTTTATCTCGTCAGCATGCCGGTCGGCAATGGTTTCTAATCTAGCGATCAAAACCGGATCGTGCCGGTACAGCACGTTCAGATAAGCTGCCTGCGCGCTTGTTTTCGATGTGATCGGAAATTCTCTGCCACCGGCTTCCGAGAGCGCCGAAACCTGATGACCGTTTCCAAAACCCGAATCGCCGGTGCATAATATTTTCCCGACATTCTCGATAATCACATTCGATTCGATATCCACATTGAATAATCCGTTATGCACATTTGCGATATAGCAATTATTTTTGGTCGTTACATTGTGCAAATATGCATTGCGAATACCCGACATTCTCTCGGATCCGTCGGGCATGGTCAGCATTCCGCTCAACTTCCCCAGCTTTACCTCTCCGCCAAAATGAACATTTCGTACCTTTGACGGATCGAATCCCTCGACAATGTACACCTGCGACCAATCATCAGCCCGACAGCCATTTTGCTCCAGAATTCTGATCTTCTTTTCCTTGATCGCATTATATTTTAATCCACCCATGAAGTTCTCCTCAATTTCCCACTTTTTGAATTACTCGATTATCTGTTAACTAATTCGGCAAATTGAATGCATACTTAAAAAGATAAGTATTATTTTTGATTCAAAATATTGT
>WJJN01000714.1 GCA_014729735.1 Candidatus Zhuqueibacterota bacterium | reverse complement strand
TCCTTAAAATCCAGATATTCGATGATCTGCTGATATTCGGGCGGCAATTCCGTTATGACTAAACTGCTGTCATTTGTAGAATTTTTATTGGATTGAATTAGCTGATGATCGGGTTTGTGTTGATGTTGAGCAAAGGCTGGATTAACAAGCAGAACAATAGCGATCGCAATAAATAAACATCCAATTGGATATCCTGTTTGGTGGATCAAATTTTTTCAGTCCTCCAAATAATAAAAATAATACTCAATGAAATTAGTAACTGTTCCCATGATGCCAACCGACCGTTCGCCCGCAAGTGATTTCCCTCCTTTGCTTTTCTCATCGTGGCATCCTCGACAACCCTATTTTCGAATAGGTGCCATGATTTATCATGATGAAAATAATAACGCCCTGGGAATTTTTGCCAGAACATGCATAAAGTTCCGACGAAGTCAGACATTCATAGAAAATAAATGCATCTTACCTTGATATTATTCCGCCCCTGAGGCTAATAACTTCTTGTTTATCGATGTCCCGGGACTTCACCCTTGGCTATGATATTTCCTCCCTTCGGGGCATTGCCATTTACTTTAGGGTGGAAATAATCAGGACATACTAAAGTTTAAATTTTACAAGCCTTAGCTGTACTTCCACACTGAGCCAGACTGCACTTTGCTTTTTTCCTTTAAAAATAAAATGACAAAAAAAGCTATGTGCTGGCAGGCGGACGTTCGGAAATGCAGTATACTTAAAACATGATTTGCGCACGAACAGAGCAAGGCTTTCGGGCTTCCTTCGGATTTAATCATAATTTGATATTTAGCACTTCATTTAGTAAAGATAACAAAGCTAAAAAATATCAACAAAGCCCGAATGCCTTGCGGCACTTGTTGCACAATGCTTCCCAAATTTACATAAACAAAAATTAGTCTCATTAAAAAATAAAAGCAAAGATGTTAACTGATTATTGATGAAGGGAATCCAGTGATACATAAAAAGTATCTATTGATTTAGGACTATACCCTAACAACAATATTAGACTATCATTTGATACCTGTTCACATTTGAATACTTTCGAATGTCCACGTATACTTTTAATTTTTTCTTTTTTTCCATCCTTGTCAACTTTATAAACAAAGATATGGTTTGCCACAGTTGCACCACCCAATATTCTATGCAATTCTATTTTATAATCCTTATTTTGTACATCTACAGATTGTACAAATTCTGTCTTTGAATGACTTGGTCCTGTAATAATAAAAAATAAAACTCTAAAAATAAGATATGCACAGACAAGTAAAATTAATATTAAGGAATAAAATGATAATCTTCCTTTATTCATATCTAATTGTTTATTAGGGCGAATTTTTATTGAATCCATCGATCGCTTTTACTTAGAGAAAAAGAATCCGTTAATGGAACTAAACGCAATTCAACCACATAGTTCCAATCTTGAACTTTATCAGATTGCCAAAAATTAGAATATTTAAAAATGCGAGCTTGTTTGTACATGATTTCTAAAAATTTTGGTTCTTTCCAATTAATATCTAATTCGTTTACATGGTCGGCAATAAATAATTCATAATTACTTTGTATTTTTTTATTCTTTGGGACAATATATAATTTATAAACGAATGAACTTGTCGCTCCACTATTTGTTTCAATCAAAACTGCGTCAACAATTGAATCAGGAGAAGATAATCTTTTAACTTCTGTTACTGAACAGTCTTTTGAAGGAAACATTTCAAAAAAGAATATCATATATACACTAAAAATTAATATCAAAATTAATATTATTGATATAGTAAGAACACCAATCCTGGATTTTATCTTCACAGGTATTTCCTTTCTTTGTTAATTATTATTTTTTGGAATTCAATTTATAATACTTGAATCCTTGCTTAATCCACATCTGATCTCTTGGATCATCACCATAAGGAGGAGTAATAAATGTTTTCCAACCATTCTGCCATTCGGGCCTAGAATTTTTATCTATAATCTGGCGTTTCCCTGCCTGTGACAACATAAGCCACTCAGAAAAAAGACCTGTTGTACTTCCAACCGCTCCATAATGGAAATTACCTAAATCTTGAGCTTCCATACCTATACCGCCATAAACAAACCAAGAATTAGTTTTATTACCCAATCCATAAATAGTATTCATATTATTTTTATAGTCCCATTCGCCGCCTGTTGTAACTAAATTTTTAAAAGTAAAAGGATTCCAAATACCTTTTGCAATATCAATATTGCTTTCTAATAAATTGTCAAATACGTCGGTAACATAAAGAGTGCCACCTAATTCTCCGACATATTGCAAACCTTTATCTCCCATATCACGATATACACTTGGATCATCAGGATCAAAAATGGTTGCATCTTGATTGATATATCCTTGCTCATTGATATAAACTTCTTCTCCGTTTGGATCGATAAATTTAAGTGGGTTGTTGAAAACATAGGAGTAAGGTGAAACACTAAAATAGCCATTTTTAATCAACCATTGCGTATCTCTTTTTTGGAGGGCAGGATCAGGTGTCGCCCAGCGGCCAATCTCAGGGATATAATAACGTCCAGCGAAAACTGGATTTATTAATACAAACAATGAAATAATTAATACAATGATTAAAATAGATTTGTGCATAACTTGGCTCCTTTCAGTTAATTTTGTTCAATGAATTACAATTCTTATTAATATTCTCCTTTCCTTTTAAATTTTTCAATACTCTTCGACTGCTTTATAAAAAATTCTTCAGGAAATTTTAACACAATTCCCAATTCTTCTGCTTTTGCCTTATGCCAATCTGAACGTGCAAGCGCTTCCTTGATTGCAGGAATATATTTTCTACGCATATTTTCAATCTCTTGAGTCATCTCAAATTGAAGCTCATTCGCCATTCGAGAAAAATTATTATTTCTGGTACCATTGTTTTGTTTTGGTAAGGCAGTTGAACCTGGCTTCTCATTCCCCATAACTGAAGACAAACCATTTTGGAATGGATTTGTTGGCTCAATCATCCTTGCTTGTCTTTGTTTGTTTTGGTAATCAAATGGTGATGGTGGTTTAGGAGTGTATATATCTTCTTTGGCTTTCATATTCATCGCCATCAACTGTGCAGAATATGCGTTTTCGATATTTTTTGTCTTCTCTATCATCTCTGTTTCAATTTCATGTGCAACAAGATAAAAATAGTGATGCAAATTCCAATGTGCGCCAGACAAGGTTGAATCAATACTTGCGGCAAAGCTTGTATAATATATTACCTTTTGCAGATTATTTTTCTGTACATGAAAATATTGTGCGTTATTCATCATCATGGAAGCAATATATTCCTTTTTGGATAAAGTCCGAAGATAAACTCCATTTTGTAATGGCTTCTCAGGAATGTTGGTATCAGCAATGT
>WJJN01000713.1 GCA_014729735.1 Candidatus Zhuqueibacterota bacterium | reverse complement strand
TATTTTCTTCCAGCTCATCTTCCGTCGTCGCACCAGAAATGATGAACGCCGCCTCGATCAATGAAAACTGATTCAGTCGACCATCCCCGATGTCTTCTGCCAGCGATTCCTGCAAAGAATTTGCATAAATTTGAAAGGGCAAAAGGAGCAATAAAAATAATGATAATGTTAAAAATTTCATAGTAGAGTGCATAATTTTTTATATGCGATCTAAAAATTAGCATGTCATTCTGAGGAGCGAAGCGACAAAGAATCTCAGACCATGTAGCGTGCGGCTTTACCAGGTTTCGTGGTATGAGATTCTTCATGCGCCAAAAGACGGCGCATTCAGAATGACAATCACAATATATTAAATATTTATCGAACAGATTGCTTGCTTTTTTTGGATCTATTCGGATTATTCATCCCTGCGTCACCTCTCCGGTGGAATAATCGAACTCCGAGCCGAACATGCTGTGCGGGATCATATAGACCGCCAGCAAAAGGATGGCTGCCGCAATCACCCAGACGCGAGCCGGTTTCCCTCCCCGTCCTGCGATAATTGCTGCCGTCCAGCCGAGCATTGCGATCAGCGTTTTATTATCCGTCAAATCGAAACCAAACGGAATGCCTGCCCAGAATTCACCAAAAGCGAATTTTTGAACTACCGGACCTAAAATCATTCCACCGATAAACAACAGCCCGGCTGCCCACAGCGCATATTTCCGTGGATTCCGGCTGCGATCCAGCGCCTCGATTCCGGCGCGATTGGAAACGAGCATTGCCAGAAACATCGCGAGTACATGCGGAATAAGCGCCCACGCCGGGACATCCCCTTTGAAGCGAATTATTATCGGCTCATCGTTCGAAAGCGAAATTTTTACCTCTCCGGCAGTTAGAAAAACCTTATAAAGCAGCTTTCCTGCCGGTGGCTGATGCGGCAAATAGGCGACAAGTCTTTCATCCTCACGGGTCATGTCCACCCGTGTCCATTTATCATCTGTCTTGTATCGTTTATACATCAAATAGCCGGAGATATTCGGATTCGGTACGTTAATTTTTACCGGATGATCCGTCTCCCCGCCGTGGCTTCGTCCCAATTTATATTTGATCTGAGTATTGTCTATTTCCACCGAATCCCGGATCGGATAAGTAGGACCTGTCATTCGTTGGTAAATCGCAGAAGAAATGGTGATAACAAACGCAATGAACCAGAATGTTAAATTTCTCATGAATCACTCCAAAAGTAAATGCCGCTACCAATTAAACACAGAACTATTTTAACTCATTGCGTCAATTCAGAGTTCCGATAATACGCCGACATCTATGTAGCGAATGCGGTGCGGACTGATTCCATACAGCGCTCACACTCGTTTTTGGCGCAGTACATTTTGTGTAAATGAATTAATCCCTGCTGTTTCAATGCAGTGTTGATCAAATTTGAATCGATTTGAAAATAGTCCCGAATCATGCCTTTGATAATAACGTTCGTCGACAACTTCGGATATTGGCGGTATACCTGTAATACAGTGGATTTTAATCGACCGTTATCAATTTCGCCGGCATACGCGTAAATCGACGGCAGAATGATGTTCACGATAATATCTCGCGAGCGGTCTTTACCGATCAACGTCTGTTTGGCGCCAGCTTCTGCCTGCGTTTCAAAAACATAATGTTTCGACCAATAGCCTGTTGTCGTTGTCAGAAACAGAGATTCCAATTCTTTAATGATCTCCCGGGGATTATCCAGCAAGCTTTCGAAGATATGGATCAGCGATTCGAGCACGCCTTTGGGAAGCAGCTTCGATAGAACCAGACATGCACCGGCGAGACGCCGCGTCGGGAAATTTACCGGTCTTAGTCGGAAGAATTGCCACTCTTCGCGACGCATCGGTTCGATTCCGATCCGTTTTTTATTATCCTGCCACAATTTTTCCATTTTTTCGACATAATGCAAAATCTCCTCATCCCGGATTGCCAGCCGCGGATCCTGGCTCGGCAGTAGACCGGCTACTCCGTATAGAAATGCCTGAATCTTTAGCAGCGGATTTTCCTTTGCCCGCTGCAATTCCCGGTTTACAACTTCCACCGGAATGAGCTGCGCCAATTTACGGAACGGTTTGCAATTTTTGGAATATCCGAGTGCTTCCAGCATGCCGCTGTAAATAATCTGGCTCCATGATTGATGAAACCGTTGCTCGGAAAAGCGCTCTGCTTTCTGCCGGAACCGGACGAGTCCAGAATGCTCGATGATCGCCAGTTTCTCGCTCTCATTGTACTGCTGCAGTTTGCAATGGATTATCTTCACTGGTGGATCCGATGACAACTTATATTTTTTGGTCAGATATTGAATCTTTTCATCGGATAAATTCACAAACGCTTCCGCCAGTACTGCATTTTGATTCAAACAGACGGGACCTTTATGCTGTGCTGATTTGCTGCCGATTACCAAATGCAAAATCACATTATTATATGCTGGATCGTGATGATGTTGATGCAAATACCAATCATTTCCACTGCGATGTATTTCCAGATCTCCCTGATGGATATGCCCGTCTAATTTTATAGTAACATTTTTAAAATCCGGTCCGCCATCCAAATTGCGCTGACCGTGTGAAACAATTTCGATGCGCTGATCCGCATCAGATGCCAATTCAAGAGTTGCAAAGTAACCGCGTTCCCAGAGCTGGAATATCAGCTCTTCAAGCATCGGACTTCGATCTTGAATTTCCATTGATTCCCTCTTTATGTGACTGAGGTTATTCAGTTATGGCGAATTTGCGGGGCTCGTGTATAATAGACCAATCGCCCCAAATAATTCCTTCGTCAGTGATGATATTTTCATTCTTATTCAGGTGAAGCGAAATTTCTTTTAAATGTGAAATGACTCTGTTTGCCTGTTTACGCTTTAAAATTCTCGGCTGAAAAGAGACTTCATAATTATAAACGGAAATTGGAATCACACGGGCATATAACAATCCGCTCGTTGTCAAATAGGCTTTGAGGATTGCAGCGTCCCTCGCTTTCTTGGTATACGAGCCAAAAGCAAAATTTCCCAGGCTATAAAAGATCAGCCGATTGCGGTACAATTCCACGCCCTGCAACACATGTGGATGATGCCCGATTATCAGATCGGCACCGGCATCGATGGATAAATGCGCATAATCTCTCTGATAGGGTTTGGGCGTAATGCGAGATTCTGCCCCCCAATGAAACGTTATCACAGTAAAATCGGCAACTCCTTCACAGTACTTGATCATGTTCACAAGTTCTGTCTCCTGTGGGTAGAAAGTTCCGGCGCTGTCTTCAGTCGCCCAGAATTCTGCCGGGAAAGTCAGCGAACAACCGATAAAAGCAACCTTGATACCGTTGTGCTCCATAATCGCCGGTCGCAGCGCCTGCTCCTTATTCAGCCCGGCACCGCTGTATTTCAAGCCAAGGGAATCAAGTGTGTTCAACGTAGAAACAAGTGCCTCCACTCCGTAATCCATAGTGTGATTGTTGGCGAGATTCAGGACATCGAATCCGGCATCCGGTAGCCCTGTGGCATATTTCGGATGAATTTTGAAATTGAATTTCTTGTCGAACTTCTTGCCTTTTGTCGCGAATGGCGCTTCGAGATTCCCGATTGCCAGATCAGCGGCTGTTAAAACCGCTTTCGTGCTGTCGAAAGGATAACCGGTCCCGTGCTTTTTCAAATAATAGATCACATGATTACCGATGAAGATATCCCCGACCGCGGCAATCGAAATGAATGATGGTTTCTGAAAAGGTGTGATGCTTTTTCGATAAAATGCTTCAGGCTTCTGTTCCGTATAAAATATGTGCTTGATTTGTTCCGGCGGCGGTGGCGTTAACTTTTGCCGGTGCGCACAGCTTTGAACTGTTATTAAAATTGCGACTAGCAGAAGAAGTCTTTTGAACATATTTGAATTCCGCATTTATTTAATCAGGGTTTAAAGTGTCTCTTTATCACGCCTGATGGTTATTCTGGTTCATCCATATTGAATAGATCATAATTTACAAATTCGCCGGGATTGTTGCAAGCCATTTTTGCAATTGTAAAAAAAGCCCCACTTCGGGGGGAAAGTGGGGCTTTAATAGTCATCCAAGAAGCAGATGAATCATTATTTTATCCTTTTGGCTCTTCTTCAGGAACTTCCTCGACATCGACGTCTTCAATGGGCTGCCCGGTTTTTTCTGCATATTCCTGGCGGACAGCTTCGAGCTCCTGTTTTTTTGCATCCAGTTTTTCATTCAGCTCTTTTATTGAATTTGATATTACTTTCACCTCATCGTCAGAAGCTATCTTCGTTGTATTTTCTTCTACAACTAATTGATAAACCTTGCTTCCAAGCTGGGTGAAATTTTTATCTATTTCTCTCTTGATAGCAATAATATCAACTTTTATCTTACCAATTTTGGTGTATTCGTCTGTCTTTTTTGCAACGACAGATACCCCCTTCTTGAACATTGCGGTAAAATCTTCCCAGAAACCCATTAGCAATCACTCCTTTTTTCGATGTTTATGGTTAATATGTTTGAATATTTTAATTTACTCATAAATTATCAAAATGTCAAGCTAAAATAAAAGTATCTCTTTAAAAAACAAAAAATATCAGATACAAATAAATGATCGGTGCCAGAAATGTTGGAGCATCGAACCGGTCGAGAAAGCCTCCATGCCCTGGCAAAATGGAAGAGCTGTCTTTGATACCGGCATCGCGCTTGAAAATCGATTCCACCAGATCGCCGACTTGTGCAAAGATTCCGACAATTGCAGCAATTATCATATAATGCCAAATACCGAACAAATTCGGATACAGCAAATAAAAAACATAGGCAGTGATAAACGAAAAAATGAATCCGGCAATTGCCCCTTCCACGGTTTTATTAGGACTTACTCTGGGGGAAAGTTTATGCTTTCCTATCATCGAGCCGACGAAATACGCTGCGGTATCGCAAATCCATATCGTAACCACCACAAAGATCAGCCACAATCCGGCGTCCTCATATTGTATATCGACATGTTTCGGATATTCTCTAATAAGAATTAAAAAAGCGAACAGTGTAACCGGATAAATTACTCCCGTGATTGTTGCAGCAAAGTTATTTGTAGCGTTGGACTTACCGCGTACGAGTTCTGCCAGTAGCGAAACAACAACACCAATGATTAAAATTTCCCAAAAATATAGTAGCCCATGAAAATAAAACGAAAGTGTAATGAAAATCCCTGTGATAATTCCCACGATTTTCAACGGGGATGAATCCTTTTTTTCACAAAGTTTGTAAAATTCATATTGTGAGACGACGTTAATCAAAAGAACTACTGCCAGAAATGGTAAACGTCCATAGTAAATAGTACCGAGAATAAGAGGAATTCCAAAAATAGCGACCAGAACTCGCAATGCCAGATTCTTCAGTTTCAAAATAATATCCTTTCATTAAGCGATAATGCTTGAAACGATTTCCCTTACATGCCTGATATTATGACTTATACAGTAATTATGGAGATTAGCGACGATTGTGCTGCTGATTGCCGGATCGATGAAATTCGCAGTACCGACTTCGATGGCTGTCGCACCTGCCATCATAAACTCCAGTGCGTCCTGATAATTCATGATGCCGCCAATTCCAATGATCGGGATATTGACACGCTTCGAAACTTCGAACACTTTCGCCAGCGCAACCGGCTTGATTGCGGGACCGGAAAGTCCGCCGGTAATACACGCAATTTTCGGACGACGGGTGTCAACATCGATTGCCATGCCGATCAGCGTATTTATCAACGATACCGAATCCGCCCCCGCTTGTTCCACGGCAGCAGCTACATCGCCGATACTGGTCACATTGGGAGTCAATTTAATGATGACGCAACGTTGAGTGGCTTTCCTGATTTTGCGGGTAATTTCAGCAGTAATATTATAATTGCTGCCAAAAAGCACACCACCTTCTTTGACATTGGGACAGGAGACATTGATTTCGTATCCATCGAATTCAGCATCCGAATCTTCGAGCTTGCTGATGAGCTCCACATATTCCTCTACCGTATTTCCGGCGACATTGACGATCACGGCTGTATTCAATGTCTTTAGAAAGGGCATTTTTTCGGAGATGAATGCATCCACGCCAACATTTGCCAGACCTATGGAATTTAGCATACCCGATGGAGTTTCGGCGATGCGCGGAAAGGGATTTCCGACCCTGGGTTTGAGAGTAATCGTTTTGGTGATAATTCCGCCCAGATCGTTGATATCGAAAAAAGATGAAAATTCCTCACCGTATCCGAATGTACCGGAAGCAGTTAGCACAGGATTTTTCAGAGTCAAATTTCCGATATTAACTTTTAAGTCACTCACTTAAATTGATCTCATTTGAATTGAATACAGGACCTTGAGTACACACATACAGATATTTCAACTCATTCTGATTTGCTTTCACGCCGCAGCCGAGGCAGGCGCCAACGCCGCAGCCCATTAGTGTTTCGAGGGATACCTGGCAGGGCACGTTATATCGATCAGCGATCGTTCCCAACGGCAGCAGCATTGGATTGGGACCGCAGGAAAATAACTCGATTCCTGTTGTCGATGGCATATCTCGCAGCGTGGACTCGATCAACGCTGTGACGAATCCTTTATAGCCACGAGAGCCGTCTTCGGTTGCCAGATGTACTTTGATTCCCGCGGATTCAAAATCATCGAGGCAGCAAAATTCACTCTCTGTGCGTACGCCGTAAAAAAGCATCGGGTGTATCTCCAGTTTCAGAAGAGCGTGTCCCAGAATCAGCATCGGAGCAATTCCGAGTCCGCCGGCAACCATGTACGCCACTTTCATTGAATCCGGCTTGATTGTGAAACTATTTCCCAGCGGACCGATAAAGTCGAGGGATTCTCCGGGATTCATTCTGGATAATTCATCCGTGCCTTTTCCAATAACTTTAAACAGAATATCCGCCCAATTTTCACCGGAATTTATTTGATGAATGGAAAACGGTCTGCGCCACAGAGGATTGTATTCTGAATTGACTTTGATATTGATGAATTGCCCGGGCAGGGAATTCCGGGCAAGAAAGGAATTATGAAAACGCATTCGAAAGATGCGCGGAGTAAGCTCCCGCACCTCGAGAATTTCGCTATTATGAATAAGTTCTGAATTTAGCGATGCTGTTATTGGGCTCATTTAATTATCCGCTCCGGGTATTTTAACCGGGGATTGCTTTTGGTCATCTCTTTTCTTAGATATTCGTAATAAGCCTCTTTATCCATTTCACTGACATCAACCTCTTCGGTTTCTTCGGGTTGGGCTTCTGCAAGCTGAATCTCTTCGAATGACGTATCTGGCGCTGCTACTTCGGTTTCCTGTTTTTTCTTTTCTTGTTCCGCATCGTTCTTTGCCCGCTCCACCGCGTCTAATTTCTTCTTCACCTGCCTGGCATAATCTGTTTCCGGATATTCTTCCACAATCCGCTGGTATGTTTCCATTGCTTTATCATTATCATGAAGACTATTGTCATAAATCCAGCCGATTGCATAGAGCGATTTGGTGGCATAGGTCGAAAGCGGATTCATGTCCACGATTTGCGCAAACTTGGAAAGTGCCAGATCGTAGTTTTGATAATCCAGATATTGCTTTTCTGCATCCTGGAAAAGCCCGAAAAGCTCTTCATCGAGAGATTTTTCCGGGATGATTCCCAGACGCTTTCGGGCTTCATCAGCATATTCTGTATCAGGATAACCC
>WJJN01000712.1 GCA_014729735.1 Candidatus Zhuqueibacterota bacterium | reverse complement strand
TGCCCGTGAAATGTCGAGCTCATTCTCCGCCACGACGACGACTTTTTTCTGTCCGGTCTGGCATCCGCCAATGATTAGTACAAGAAACAGAGATAAATAGAGAAAAATTAATTTTTTCATTTTATGCTCCTCTCTTTAATTGATTCACCTTCGAGTTTATGCATATTTTGTAATTTTTAGCCCACTGTCCGGAGCAATGTTAAACTGCGGTATTCGTATCCACAAAAGATATGAATTATAAATGCTCACTTCGACAAGTTCAGTGAGCAGTGAGCAATGTGTAGCTAATAAGAAAGTCCCTCTTTGAAGGGGGACGGTTTTTACCGCAGGCAAAAGCCCATTGGATGTACGCGCGGTGCGACGCTCCAGCATCTCCCTGATCCCGGATTCATCGGTATCTTCCCGTCAAAGCAAATTCTTTTTGTCCATTGCTCCTACATGCAGTCGATAAAGCGACTGCACTCCGGAACGCTACCGAAGGATATCCATCTCCACATGATCCATATCATCAAATGCCTGATTTTCGCCACCCATTCCCCAGATAAAGGAATAGTTCCGTGTTCCGGCGCCTGAATGAATCGACCAGCTCGGCGAGACCACTGCCTGGCGGTTACGTACCAAAATATGTCGCGTCTCATCAGGTTTTCCCATGAAATGAAAAACAATATCTTTTTCCGCAACATCGAAATACATATAAATCTCGGTGCGTCGCTCGTGAGTATGCGCCGACATAGTGTTCCAGATGCTGCCCACTTCTAATACTGTGAATCCCATCACTAACTGACAGCTTTTAATTCCCGCCGGATGAATATATTTGTAAATCGTGCGCTTGTTTGCTTCCTCATCCGAGCCTAACGCCACAGCTTCGGCGTCAGCTAATTTTGCCTGGGCTGTCGGGTATTCTCTATGCGCCGGGTAACTCAGGATATAAAAATATGCCGGATCAGATGCATTCTCACTACTGAATAAAATCTCCTTGCTTCCCCGGCTGATGTACAATCCGTCGCGGTTTTCCATTTCATAGACTTTGCCGTCCACTTTCACATATCCTTTGGCGCCGGTATTTATCACACCGACTTCGCGACGCTGTGCAAAATAGTCGGATGCCAGCTCTTTGCCGGCTTCAAGCTTCAATTCCGAGCCAGCCGGAACCGCCGATCCAACAATGCCGCGATCTGCTTCTGTATAAATCAGATCGATTTTGCCTTTATTGAACAACGTATCCAATAAAAATATTTCTCTCAATTCATCTGTATTCATTCGCTGATAACGTACCTGATCAGCTAAATATCGTACTTCCATTTTTATCTCCTCGATGAAAAAATTACTTGTTTTTCAATTCTTCTCTACCTTTGGCAATGCTGTCGCACAAAATGCGGGCATTCTCAATCAACTGCGCGAAGTTACCGGCAGCAATAGCTTTTTTATCCAGCAGCGCGCTGCCAACGCCGACAGCACAGGCGCCTGCCTTGATCCAGTCACCTGCATTGGTCAGGGAAACACCGCCTGTGGGCATGAGTTGTAATTGGGGCATTGGCGCTTTTACAGCTTTGAAAAACGCCATTCCCACGACATCGGCTGGAAATACTTTTACGACATCTGCTCCTGCCTCGTGTGCTTCGAGAATCTCAGTCGGCGAAAATGCGCCGGGCATTGCAGGCAATCCATAGCGATGCGCCGTGTGAATAATTTCAGGCTTAAATATGGGACTGACCACATATTTCGCACCGGCGTTGATTGCCATGCGCGCCGTCTCGCTGTCCAGTACGGAACCCACGCCAAGCGTGATCACATCACCCATAGAATTCGCCAGCTCTTCGATGACTTTCAATGCATTCGGAGTGGTCATGGTGATTTCGATGCCGGAAATCCCGCCTTCATGAATCGCTTCTGCGACTTTTTTTAGTTTTGCCGAATCACTCATTCGGATGACAGCCACCGCGCCGCCATCTATCAGCTTTTGTACAATTTCATGTCGTGTCATTGTTATCCTTTTATGATTTTGGTAATCGTTCATATCTTAGTAATGCTTCGATTAAATAATAATCTCCATAAATCAGAGCGACATCAATCTGTTTTCCGCCGGGCTTATTTCCGACACCATGCAGCAGAACAGCCGCACTATCTGTTCCTTTGGCAAGGTACGGCTTTTGACACAGAGACCTCAAAATATTTTCTGCTGTATAGCGGTAAAAAAGCTTCTTTTGCTGATCTGCTGATAATTCACTCAATTCGAGCAATGCTGATGCTGCAATCGCTCCGGCAGATGTATCCCGTTCCTCATCAGGAATGTTCGGCGCATTAAAATCCCAGTAAGGAACAAAATCTTCAGGCAGATGATCGATAAAATAATCTGCCATTTTTTGAGCTGTTTCCAGAAAACGCTCGTCCTCGGTTTCACGATAGGTCATGGTAAATCCGTAAATGCCCCACGCCTGTCCCCGCGCCCATGTCGATTCATCCGCATATCCCTGATGCGTTATACGCTCAAGCACCTCGCCAGTATCCTGATCATACAAAACAACGTGATAAGTGCCGCCGTCAGGACGGACATGATTTTCGATTGTGTTCAACGCGTGCCGGATCGCCATATCAATCCATTCACTATTGCCACCATTCTTTGCTGCCCAGAATAGTAATTCCAGATTCATCATATTATCGATGATCACCGGATAATCGTTTTCATCCATCCAATCCCATGATTTAATACAACCCACATCCGGATCGAATCGCGTTGCCAGTGTGTTTGCCGTCTGCAAAATAACATCTTTATAGTGAGGATTTTCTGTGAGCCTGTGTCCGTGTCCAAAGCTATTGAAAATCATAAATCCCAGATCATGCGTGCCGGGATTGTCCTTTTCCGGCTCCATGCCGGCAGTCCATTTTTCCGCCCATTCTTTCCACCTGTCCTCTTCGGTCCGCTCATACATATACCACAGACATCCCGGGAAAAATCCGGCAATCCAGCTCGAAGATTTCGTAACATTCCAATCACCCGATTCATCAGTGGAATTCGGAAATCTGGTTGAGTCTGAAATTGTCTGTACTGCTTCTTCAAGCTGTGACTCTGCAAAATCCAGCGTCGTATCCACAAGCTCATTCAGATCTGCTTCCGGCGAAGGACAGCCCAAAAATACAGCCAAGATAAGCAATAATAAAAAATTTTTTGCCATTTTTTTTCTCCTATACTTTTTTTAAAGATGCAGGTTATCAAGAAACTCCAGTACGGCACGCCTCTTCTCCTGTTGCAAATTCTCGTTGTCCATTGCTCCTGTGTGCAGTCCATAAAGGGACTGCACTCCAGCGCACCTGGTCTCATCTAAAACTACGTTTTTGCCGCGACATCCTGAAAAATCCCCCTTTGAAGGAGGACGTTTTTTGCCGCAGGCAAAAACCCGGGGGATGTACGCGCCGTGCAACGTTCCGGGGATTGCACTCCTGTGTCAGCCCGTCTACGTTGTCAATTACTCCTACGTGCACTCGATAAAGCGACTGCACTCCAGCGAACTCCTTCAATCCACCATTACCTATTCCCTATTCACTATTCACTATTC
>WJJN01000711.1 GCA_014729735.1 Candidatus Zhuqueibacterota bacterium | reverse complement strand
TACAATTGGGCGGGAGCTCGTTTATCCCCTCGAAGTGCTGGTGCTGGATACCTATAATAATCCGGTCAGCAATACAGGTATCTCGTTCGTAATGTCCGGTGGCGGCAATGGAACGCTGCTAACGCCGCAGCAAATTTATACTGACGACGAAGGAATTGCAGCAGCCCGATTAAAATTAGGTAATACCGAGGGAGCTTACAAAGTAAAGGCGATTAATAACAGTCTTGTTGGTAACGGACTGGAATTCGTTGCCAACGGCGTCGCGAATAAGTTTCCGCTGTTTCAAAATCTGAATAAGGAAGTGACAGCGACCGAGAATCAAATTATTTCATTCACGGTAAATGCAACGGATGAAGATGATTTATCGGTAAGCTACGAGGCATATAATTTACCTCCGGGAGCAACATTTGATGCTAGCGGCTCACAACGATTTAACTGGACGCCAAATTATTTGCAAGCCGGGGAGTATGAAGTGAATTTCGTTGCTCGCGATGGTCAGGGTGGTCTCGATGATGAATCGGTCAAAATTATTGTTACGAATTCAAATCGCCGACCGTCGATATTCAGCTATCAACCAATGCAGGATTTGCTTGTTGGTCACCGGGATATTGGAGAGACATTCCATTTCAGTATCACAGTTGCAGATCAGGATACGGATGATGAAATCAAATATCAGTGGTACTATAACGATGTTTTGGTGGCGACAACACAGCAATATAGTTTCTATGTGAATGATCAAAAAGTCGATCTCGGACGTCATGTAGTAACAGTAATTGCTTCGGATGGATATGACTCCGTTGAAAGAAGCTGGGAACTGGCGATTAAAACGCCGGTGGAATTAGCAACATTTTCTGCAGAAGTGATCGGACGAGACGGTGTATTGTTATCATGGAGCACCAATTACGAAGCGAATAATGCAGGATTTAATGTGTTGCGATCCACAGCAGCGAACGGGCAATTCACAAAAATTAATGAAAAAATAATCCCTGCAAACGAACAAAAAGTATATGAATTCAAAGACACAAAAGTAAGGGTCGGAGAAACGTATTATTATAAATTAGAAGATATATCGTTGAATGGAGTCCGATCCGAGCATGAAACTGTCAAAATTCATATTGAGAAACCGGATAAGTTTGAATTATCTCAGAATTTCCCAAATCCGTTTAATCCTAGTACGAAAATATATTATCAGTTGGCAGATCCTTCTTTTGTTAAATTGACAGTTTACAATTTACTGGGACAGGAAGTGATTACGCTTGTCAATGATAAAAAAGAAGCCGGCTATCACACAACTATGTGGAACGGACTTGATAAATATGGTAATCAAATGGCATCCGGAATTTATTACTATCGAATCGTTGCCGGATCGTTTGTTCAAGCCAAAAAAATGGTTCTCATAAAATAGGACATGCGAAACTAATTAGAATCGAACAGTGCAACGGAGTCATTAAAAATCAATAATGGCTCCGTTGACGACTCTTCTTCAAATTCAAATTTTGAAATCCTTCCTTTATTCGCACCCTTTCTACAATTCCGGGCAGGTAAAATAGTCCATGAATTATTGCGTCATTGATACAGTGTGTTTTGTTAACACACTATAAAATAGATTATTATAAATTATATTAGCGTAAGTTCTTGAAATATAATATATTTTTTCGGTATATATTTTGCATAACATATTATAATTTTGTATTAAAAATATTACTCAAAAAAAATAGGTTGACGGTATATAACATTATCTAATAATGAGTGACATTGGTTGATCTTCACAAAGGGAAACTCTATGAAAAAATACATTTTATCATTCTGGATTATGGTGTTTATGGCAATTTCATTCGATGTTTATGCCGGATTCAAAGGAACGATGAATGGCACGTTAGAACCAAATGCATCTTTCCTGGGAACGCATTATCGGGAGAGAGTCGGATACGTTATCGACAGCGCAGGAGATGTAAATGGTGATAATTATGATGATATAATCATTGGTACATTCCATAATCACACGGCAGGCTGGGATGCCGGAGCTGTTTACTTAATTTTGGGACGCCCGGTTGCAAACTGGGGAATGCAGGATAGCCTCACTCATGCAGATGCCAGGTTTGTGGCGAACCAGCGGCTGGAAGCCGTGGGGTTTGCAGTAGCCGGTAAAGGAGACGTAAACGGCGATGGACTGGATGATATCCTGATCGGCGCACCTGCAGGGAACGATGCGGTAGGAAGCCGTCCGGGGAAAATGTATGTCGTGTTCGGCGATACCGCGGCGAATTGGAGTTTTAATTGTGTCCTGGAAGATAGCGCTGATTTAATTTTTCACGGTGAAAATCCTCAGGACCTGGCGGGTAGAGCACTCGAGATTATCGATGATCTGAACAACGATGGCTGTGATGAAATATTATGTGCTGCTCCATATAACGATGATGCAGGAAAAGATGCAGGGAAAGTCTATTTAATAATGGGAAGACCTGAAGGATGGACGAGTAATTCTAAACTTCATCAGGCTTCTATTGCATCGTTTGAGTACTCAAAATCTTATGGTACATGTGGTTATTCAGTTGCCAATCTGGGAGATGTGAATGGTGATGGCACACCGGATTTTGCTATCGGTGCTCCGGGAGCAAATATGGTTTTTGTGATATATGGAAAAAACCGGGTGAATTGGGGTGATAATTTCGACCTATCTAATGCTGATTTGATTCTATATGGTGATCATAAATTGCGGAATACAGAATTGGGGTGGTTAGTTGAAGGAGCCGGGGATGTGAATATGGACGGGATAAATGATATCATCGTTTCAGCAATTGAAGATAATTCGGGCGGACAGCACGCTGGAAAAGTATTCTTACTATTAGGTCGTAGCGGCGGCTGGCAGGAAAAAGAATTGAGCCTATCGCAGGCAGATGCTACCTACATTGGAGAAAGGACTGGAGATCAGGCAGGTTGGGGATTAGCCGGCATTGGCGATATCGATCGTGATGGTTTCGATGACTTTATGATAGGCGCCTGGAAAAACCATTGCGTATATCCTGAAGACGGCAAAGCTTATTTGATTTATGGTAAAGCCACCGGCTGGGAGCAAAATATCGATCTTGAGACAATACCCGATTACTATTCAGGTATCGCGGATACAAACTTTGCCGGATATGCCGTAAGCACTGCCGGCGATATGGACAACGATGGCTGGACAGATTTCTTCCTTTCCGCTCCCTATAACGATGGTGTGTCATGCTGGAGCGGGCAAATTTATCTGTTTGTCAGTCAAAAACTAAAATTCCAATTGTCGGGACATGTCAACTATTACAGGTCTGATGAGGTAGTTCCAAATACAAAACTAAATGTCGTTGGTTCTAATGCTGAAATGGATACGCTAACTGATGTGTCAGGGAAATTCTGTTTTAATCTGCCCTGGAAAAAAGATTATACAATAACGCCTGTTAAAATGCAAGGCGAAGACATAGGTGAAGATTGTATCACTGCATACGATGCCGTGCTGGCAGCCAGACATAGTGTAAAATTGGATACTTTGGAGTTTCCTTTGCGAAATGCCGCAGATGTAAATAAAGATGGTAAAATAACGATTTATGATGCCTCTTTGATTTTGCGTTACTCGTTGGGGTACCCGGAAATTGAAGATTCAAAAATC
>WJJN01000108.1 GCA_014729735.1 Candidatus Zhuqueibacterota bacterium | reverse complement strand
TATATATGGGCTATTTTGGTACATTTTGGGTTCCTTTTAGCATAAAATTATTACAAAATTCCAAAACTCTTGAATTTTGTCTGCTTGGTGATTAAATGTTCTACGTGTATGTAATCCGTTGTGCAGAAGGAAAATATTACATTGGATCGACGGAAAATATTGAAAAACGATTGGCGCAACACAACTCGAAACAATATAAGGGCAATACTAAGTATATAAAAAAAATTCAAATGTCAAATAGTTTTTGAAATTATGAAAAAAAAGCCTGGATTTCATAAACCCAGGCTTTCGTTGGAGGAAAGTTGGACATTTTATTAAGCTAAGCTTTTCATACTTTCCCAACAATTGTTATTAAAGTACAACTCATCGGAGCAAAGTCATCTTTTTAACATCGATGGAATCATCTGTTTTCAATTGATAAAAATATGTACCCGTTCCAACATGTTTGCCAGAATTATCTTTCCCATCCCAAAAAATGTGGTGGAATCCTGCGTCCTTGTTTTCCATTAATAAAGTTCTGATTTCCTGACCCAATGTATTGTAAATTCGAATCTCAACATACGCTGATTTGGGCAACTGATAATCTATTCGGGTCTCAGGATTGAATGGATTTGGAAAATTTTCGCTTAGTTCATATTGATGAGGAAAATGGATAATGACTTCTATCGTAGGTGAATACTCGGAGCTGCCATCCGAATCGATTTGCTTCAGTCTGTAAAAATAATCACCTGATTCGATAATTGTATTATCCTTAAATTTATATTCTCTAGGCGATGAAACAGTACCATTGCCAGACACAAAACCAATCTTTTCCCACGATTCTTGAATACTTTTGCGTTCAATATTAAATCCAAAATTATTAGTTTCAGTTTTAGTCTCCCAGATCAGTATCACCGATTTTTCTGATAAAACAAAGGAGAAGGATGACAGTTCGACTGGAACACTGCAAGGGCTGCTGGAATCCCAAAAACCTTGGCTTAACTCATAAGAACTGCCAGAAGTCATTCCTGTAACAGGTTGCCCCAAAGTGGCGCAGATAACATAGGAGTCACTTAGCAGGGATGACCCGCTGCTTGAAATCACACTTTTTAAGATTAAATATTGAGCAGTTGCTTGATTTTGAAATGGAAAAAACGTTATCAACAAAATGAAATATTTTAAGATTTTCATATCACACCTCTAATTATTTTCACAATTTAAGACTTACTCAATAATAGTAATCATTCCTAATCCTTGAATCCGCTATTCGAATTTAAATATTCACCTCTCTTATATCTGTTATTGACACCCTTCTCTTCTTCTACAATTATAGGATTATTCCTTGCATACTCATCATTTCTCACTCCGTATATGATCCAACTAAATTCCTGCTCAGGGTTGCCTTCTTTAGTTGTCTTTACAATAAAGTGATTATTATTTATTTCTCCTTCAAGAAACAAAGGTGACCAACCATTTATAGGAGTGAGGTTTATTTCTCTGCCTTCTGGATGGTTTAATGCATCAAAATAGTCTGGTAATTGGATTTCAATTCTACCATTTTCAAGTGTTGCCCTGCCTTTGTAAATATTTATCATTTCGGGACTTTCGATACAACTATGTCTTAAAATTTTATTGGCTGGATCAAGTGGATGGTCAATTAAGAATTGTTTATTGCTGCATGTCAATGTTCCTGATACATGAACATCTCCCGCAAAGTAACCTGCACGCCCTGCACCACTCGTTTTTGCATAGAGCGCATCATCGTTGTTACTCGAATTTGTGATAAAAAATCTACTTGCATCACCGTTTGAACCACTATGTGTGACATATATTCCTATTCCTGTTCCGTTGGTCTCTACATCTAAAGCCGATTCAGCATTGTTCGGATTGTCTATCTTTATGAAACAAGCCTTTCCTTTGCCTTTAGTCTTTAGCCACATAGCGTCAGATTCATTTGAAGAATTTTCGATTGCAAATTCACACGCTTCGCCTAAGCCCTTGTTTTTGACTACCAAGACAGAACTGTTGTGTATCGTATTTTCCTGAAGTAATTCTAAAATTTGATTAGCATTGCCGGTATTTGTAATCCTGAAAACATCTCCGCCGCCTGAATAAGATTCAAGGAAAGGCAAGCCAGAACCTCCTGAAATATTCTTCCAGATCAAATTTGAACCATTGAATACTGGCGTCTGATCGGCACCTGCCCCTGCTGTATTAATTTTTTCGAGCGTCACAGCGCCATTTTTTATTTTGCCACTTGTCACCACCTGATCAGGAATAGATTTGGTATTAAGGCTGTACGGGACTGATGTGAATCTACTTCTGGGAGTTAATTCCTGTCCACCGTTTATATAAATACCCAACCAATATTGTTTGGTAAAAGGAAGTTGTGCCAAACCAGTCAAAATCACATCAAAGTAACCATTTTCAACCTGTACGCCAATGTGATTCTCCGACCAGATTGCGCTGCCGCCAGATTCTGATTCATATAACTTGAATAGCAGATTAAATGTCCCGGTTTGTGGATCACCATTGTTATTTTTTAAACAGCCCTGATAACTTATGGATGCAGGGATTTGAGCCTGGGAAAGGGTTGTGAAAGAAACAAGAATTAACACTGATACCGAAAACAAGAAAATATAAAAATTAGACAGGTTACCAACTTTGTTTTTCATTGGTCTTCTCCTTAGTTAAGTTAGTTAAACTTTATTCAGTATAATGAATTTTTCTAAATTTTTGTAAGAAATCATTTTAGTCTTGAATTTTACTCTACACATTAATATATTTTGCATCATCAAAAACGTATTTAACAACTTTTGTCTGTATATTACTCACTGAATGCTGGAAGTGCAAAAAGTAAAATCGTGCAAATTAGTGCAAAAAGCAGGGTTCATGCGATGGGTTTAAAAAGTGTACAAGTGCCGCAGCCGGAATTCAGCAACTGGGTCATTCAACGGAGACAGGAGCTGAATCTTTCTCCGGCTTGCTTTCGAAGCAAAGTTGAGGGGAAATTAAGTGAACGGACGCTGAAGTATCTGGAAGATGGTAAAAAAAATTCTTTCAGTGAATATACGCTGATGATTCTGGCGAAAAATCTTGATTTCAATTACGTGGATTTAATCGAGGTTATCGAACAATTAAATCATAAACCGCCTGTACTCAATAAAATACGAAGATCAAAATTGCTAGCTTATTTTCTGACTGCTGCCTCAGTTTTATTTTTAATGCTTCTTTTGAATAGCAATTTTTATAATAATAAAGATCAGTTGGCTGATGTTCAAATTCATAACCAATATCCTTATATACTCGTTGCCTTCGATGGACAGGGAAATAAATTGTGGCAGAGAAATGCGAGCACACGCATTGCAAAAGTTGCTAAAACAGATCTTGATAAAGACGGAAATATTGAAGTTTTGGCGGCTACGGGAAAACTACAAGTCGAGGATAGTGAAAAGAAAAGCGGTTATATCCTCTTTTGGGATGAAAAGGGACATTTAATTGTAGAGCATAATCTCTGGAAACCTTCGATATATCCGGCTAAAGAACCGCGTGCGAGTGTTTCTGATTTTAAAATAATCGATTTGGAAAAGGACGGAGTACTCGAGATTGTGGTCGCGGTTCATGGAGAGCAGTATTATCCATCGAGAATTGCCATGCTGCATTTCCGGGAATCCCGATTTGAGGAAGTAAAAAGCTACTGGAATCCGGGGTATGTATTGCAGCTTTTCATCGAAGACGTTAACAACGACAGCCTGCCGGAGATCATTTGTTCCTGCGTAAATAATGATTTTAAACGAGTTCCGGAATTCGGATTGTACGATAATGTGCATGCAATTTTCATGTTGAAAGGTACTGAGATTTACGGGCAGGCGCCGCCGTATTTAGGCAACGAACAGATCGGCAGTGAAGTCTGGTATCATTACGTTACTCCACCGTCTTCGGACGAGGGTAGCAAAATTGTCGATTTAAGATTCATGGGAGAAAAGGAAAAGCTCATTTATATTAAATTACAGGATATGTGCTTTTTCTATCTGGATCATTCTGGGAATATGGTTGACACATTTCAGGGAGATGAATGCGAATGGAAGACCGCACTGCACCGGGTTCCAAAGGGCAAAATTTGGAAGTAAAATATTTCCCCTTCGGGTACTTTGATCCAGAAAACACCCGAAGGAACTGTCATTTGTTATTGAAGTTCCATCTATCTTTTGTTCATTCTAAATTTATATTTTTCAATTTAGAG
>WJJN01000710.1 GCA_014729735.1 Candidatus Zhuqueibacterota bacterium | reverse complement strand
GTTACAACAGGCTATCCAAAAGTTTCCGAAACATAAATTCCGTGAACAGGGTGAGCTCTGGATTGCCGAAGCTCAATTGAAGCTAAACAATTATGATCGGGCAATCCGGCAATACGATAATCTGATCCAAAATTTTCCAAAAAGTTCATATATCGATGACGCGTATTACGGAAAAGGATGGGCTTATTTTAAGCAGGATCAGTATCGAAACGCAGTCGACGCGTTTCGGCAAATTACTTCACGCATGCCGAACAGTCCGCTGGTACCCGAAGCTCTTTTTCAAATCGGACGCAGTTACCTCGATATGAACCAGCCGCCGGAAGCCCGGCAGGTGTTCTTAGAACTGACGGATAAATACGGAAATCACGACAAAGCTGCCGCCGCACTTTATGAAATCGGTTCCATCGATTTTGAAGAAGGCAACTATTTTGAGGCAAAGTCGTTTTTTACCCGTATTCATCAGAACTTTCCGGATAATTCTCTCGCGCCAGATGCCGCTTATATGGAAGGAGAATGTTACCGTTCACTGGAACAATATGAGAATGCCATCGAATCCTTTAATCATGTTTTAGCAAATTTCCCGAACTCGTCGGTTGCACCGTACTCTCGATATAAACTCGGCTGGTGTCAATTCAATTTAAAAGAATATAACAACGCAATTTCTAATTATAATGCATTTCTTGATAAATATCCAAATCATGAGTTATACGATGATTGCCTTTTTTGGAAAGCGGAGTCTTATTTTCAATTGAAACAATTAGATAAAGCTGTTAGAGCGTATCAGGAATTAATCAGACGATTTCCATCGTCATCAAAAGTGATCGAAAGTTATTACGGGTTGGGTTGGTCAGCCATGAAATTGGAGGATTATCGCACCGCAGTCGAACATTTTGGAAAGATCGCTCAGATGAGTACCGAACAGTGGGCGATCAAACAGGATGCATTGCTGCGAAGAGGTGATGCATATTTTAATCTGAAAGAGTATGAAAATGCGATCCAGTCATATCAATCAGTGCTGAGGTTATCAGAAAATCCCGATTACGCGGCAGAGGCGCAGTTTCAGATTGGCACTAGCTATTTCCGGCAATCGGATTACAATAGCAGTGTTCGGGAATTCCGCAAAGTAATTCAACGATTTTCTGGAAGTCAATATGCAGCGGAAGCCCAATATATGATTGGGAATTCGCTGTTCAAGGCAGGACAATATTCACAGGCGATTAATGAATTCAATATGGTGCTCGCTGATCCCGATGCAACGGAATTTTACGATAATGCCGTCTATAATAAAGCCGATTGCTACTACAACATGGGAAATTATGAATACGCAATACAATTCTACCAGGATGTGATCGACAACTACCCTGAAAGTGAGCTATTCGATGACGCGATCCGTGGAATCCAGTGGGCGTTGTTGCAACAGGATAAAACCGAGCAAGCGCTATCCTTTGCCGATACCTATATCAATAAATATCCCGATTCGGAGCTCGCGGCAGAACTTCAGCAGAAAAAGGCGGATTTGTATTTTAATTTAAAGAGATATGATGAAGCCATTAATGAATATCAAAAATTATTGAATCGCTATCAGATACAGCAGAATGCGAAAAATGGGTGGTATTGGATCGGGGAATCGTATCTCGCGATGGATCAGCCGCAGAAGGCAATCGAAGCGTTCGAAAGACAGTTTCAGCAATCGCCGCAGAGTAAATATGCTCCGCGGGCGTTGCTGACAATCGGCGATATCTATCTGGATCAGGCGAATTATGAATCTGCAATAGAATACTACTCCAAAATCGAGATGCAATATACCGAAAAAGAAGAAGCACCGGAAGCAATTGTAAAAACAGGAAAAAGTTATGCCAAAGCCGGCGACTTAGCAAGTGCTGAGCAAAGCTTCAAACAGGTGCTCGAAGAATATCCTCAGAGTGAACATGTCGGCAGCGCAACCCTGGAATTGGGAAAAGTGTACTTCCGCTTGTCACGATATGGTGACGCTGCACGGGAATTCCGGCGTGTGCTTTCCAATTACAAAGATCAGGTTGCGGCAGAAGCCCAATACTGGCTGGGCATGACACTTGCCCAACAGGGAAATCTGGATGAGGCAGAAGTGGAGTTGCTCAAAGTGAAATATCTGTATCCGTCTTATGAAGAATGGGTAGTGCAGGGCATGTTCCAGGCGGGTATGATCAACGAAAAGCAAGACCAGTATAGCGAAGCGCGGCTGTTGTATAAAAATATCATCGAAAAACATGCGATCCGTGAATATCAGCAGAAAGCACAGCAGCGACTGCAAATAATTGCCGGAAAATGATGAAAGAATCAAATAAATGAAAAATCAGGAAAGTGAAATGCGATTTTGTAAATATATATTGTTGATGTTCGCTATAGTTGCTATTTTTTCAGCAAAAGTATTGACAGCGCAGGAATCGGGGCAGAAAAAGGAGCAGGCACAACAGCAGGAGAATGAAGAAGAAAAGACGAAACTGAATTTGCCGGATGTGATTATATACGGACAGGAGAGAACTGTGCGCAAGGCAGGCAGTAAGTTGAATACCAATCAGGAGAAGCCGAATTTACTCGATTTGGACGTTGAATATCAGTCTTCCACTTTAAAAGCGCGTCCCGGCGGAGATAAATTAATGATGACGAATGGAAATCCGGAATTTGGCAGTGCGACTTCAGCAAATATGCAATACGGAAATTTCAATGCACAATTTTTACAACTGAATCATGCTCGTGAGTTCGAGCAGGCGGATTATAATGTATCGGCACTTTATCAGCATAGCGACGGACAATACCGGAATAGCCGGTTTTCAATCGCCAACGGACGGACACATGTGGGCTGGAATGCCAGGGAAAATCTCAATTTTGCATTCGATGCCGAATATCTTTACAGAGACTATGGCATGCATGGTGCTGTGCTGAATGATTTATCGCGAAAGGTGACCCATGCGCACGGTGAGTTTTCTTCGCACTGGGATATTTCCGAAAACAGCACTGCGGATGTTCAGGTGCAACTCGGAAGATTTGAATTGTTGAACGAAAATGCAAACAACTTGTCAGATGCAGAGGAATCGACAATAAAATTCATCGCTGACTATAAACAAGCCCTCCGCAAAATACAGTTGAACGTGCGCACGAAATTTTGGAATAATCAATTATCAAACATCAATCGCAATCTGAATTTTTTTATTCTCGAATCCGTACTGATCTATCCATTAGGACAGTCGGTGTCCATTAATCCGGCGCTTGCTGTTGAGCGTGTAAGCGATTACGAGAGTCGCGTTTCCCCGGGATTGGAAATCGTGTTCACGCCACATCCGAAACTTGGTATTTCGGCGAAGGCAAATCGCTATCTTAAACCGCACCTGTTCCATGATTTTTGGCAGGATAATCATTATCTGAATGCTTCGATTCCCCACACAATGTCCGATATCAAACTAAATTCAGAAATGACTGTGCAATATCAGATAGTACAGAATTTGGCAATACGAGCTGTCGTAAGCCATAAGCAGATCTCGGATTATTATTACTGGCAAAACGACAGCCTTACGAATTTGTTTCAACTGGCACGATTCAACGATATTTCTCTGTCCCAAGCAATCTTTGGATTCCATTACAATGTCGCGGATCGCGTGATGCTACGCGCTGATATCATGTACACCGATGGTTCGATCGACGATGAAATAAGTGGCTCGGACCGGAAAGAGATTCCGTACCTGGCAAAATTTCGGATACCGTTTGAATTGAGGATTAATTTTAACAAAGCAACTGTCTTTTCGGCACAGGCGCTTTGGACTGGACCGCGCAGGACATCCGTTTTCACGGATCGTGAAATAGATAGTTATGTGCTTTTATCTGCACAATTTGAGAGAATGCTTTTTTCACATTTCAGTGCATACGTTGGAGGCGATAATTTACTGGATGATGAATTTATGATGTGGGAAAATTATCCGCATACCGGCTTACAATTTTATTTCGGGATACGAGCGAAATGGTGACACCGAGAAAATGGACCGAGATTAGAATTCGTACGACACCTGAAACAGAGGATATTATCTCGAATTTTTTGTTTGAAATCGGTTGCACCGGTTGTCAATCAGACGAGGATGGTCTGAAAGCCTATTTTGATGAATCAGTATCGTCATTCAAAATTGTGGAAAAATTGAAAGCATATCTAAGCGAATTATCGAAATTAGGTTTCGATGTTTCGGGGCACGATATCGATGTGGAAATACTGAATAACCGCGACTGGAATGCGGAATGGAAGAAAACATTGAAACCGATCCATGTTTTCCCGGATGTCATTATCAAACCTTCCTGGATTGAACTGACACCGCCGGAAAATGCTTTGATTATCAAAATGGATCCGAAAATGGCATTCGGAACAGGAACGCATGCTACAACGCAACTGATGATGAAATTAATGCGTTCGAAAGTGGAACGAGCGAAGCGTGTATTGGACATTGGTACCGGCTCCGGGATACTTTCCATTCTGGCGGTACAATTGTTTCACTGTCGGGTGGTCGCGTTCGATATCGATCCGATAGCAGTTTCAACGGCAAAAGAAAATTTCATTGAAAATGAGGTGATTGATTCCGTCCAATTATTTGCCGGAACTATCGACAGCTTGAAGAAATCGCGCTTCGACGTTATTTTGGCAAATATAAACAGGATTGAAATTGAGAAGCTTGTTCCCGGATTCAAAGAATTGATTAATCCTGGAGGAGTTGTCATTCTATCTGGGATCTTGACAGAGGAAGAGGAACTTATTCTAAAATCATTAAATAGATTGAATTATAACTCAAAAATGAAATCAATTCAGGAAGAATGGTTGGGCTTGGCACTTCAGATGCCTGTATAATTTTTCCTGAAAAGTCTGAAACCTCATATCCGTTGCTTGGTATTCAATAGAACTTCCAACATTGCGAATCTACCAAACATTAACTCGACTTGATCTCTATGAGAAAAATATTCATAATAATATTCTCGCTGCTAATGATCGCTTCACATTTGCTGGGAGCCGGAAGAAAAGTGCTTGTAGATTCCGTCCACATCGAGGACAGTCACTTGGCGCTTGATTTCAGCATCGAGGGGATTATTGACGATAAAATAGCGGAAGGCTTGCAAAAAGGAAGAACCCTTACATTGGAATATAATATCCAACTCTGGGAAAAAAGTTCGGGATTGATCAGCCATCTTAAAGCTGAACGCCTGATCCGCATGAAAGTCAATTTTGATTTCTGGGAAAACAAATTTGTAATTTACCGCCCTGAAGAAAAGCGACTCACCAGTTCCATCGAGACTGTCCGTGAGCGATGTTCTGAAATTCATGATTTTAATGTCATATCCCTTGATAAATTGAAATCAGATTCCGATTATTACATTAATATCGAACTGGCGCTAAAGCCCTTGTCTGTTGAGAATTATGAAGAAATAAAAAACTGGTTAAGTGGCGAAGTCAAAGATATCAGTCTGAAAAAAATGAGCAATCCAGAAGAACAGGAAAAAGGATTTAAAAACAGAATTTTGAGAGTATTTATGGCGATAACGGGATTCGGTGATCGCGTTATCTCCGGCAAGACCGAAAATTTCAAAATCCACGACAATGAAATAGTATGGCATTAAATTTGAACTCTATCCTGAATCCAATCAATAAAATAGTCTCCAATTAGAAAAATACTATGAATGAAAGTTGCAAGAATCATCCTGATCGTGAAGCAAAAAGGCGGTGTTTTCACTGCAAATCTCTAATCTGTGCCGAATGTCAAATTCAAAAAATGCATCACATTTATTGTGGCTGGAAATGCATTATTCTAAATTTTGTAAATTTTGCTGTGAGTAAATCCCTCCGCAAAGTCCGGGTGTGGTATCGTTTCATCAGACGCAAGAAAATTATAACACCAAGGAATTTGATCGAAGCGTTTTTAGTTATATTGATTTTTTACAATATTATATTGGTGCATCGAAACCAGCAGCAGGTAAACGAACTAATACGATTGCAGGAACAAAATGCACCGATCGATACTTCTGTGAATGAGATTGCCCGTCATATTGACACATTGACAGTTTTCCAGCCGCCGCCGACATCAATGATTGTGCGAAACCGTTTTGATATCGAGGGCGAGACGGAAGAAAATCGTGTGATCACTCTTTCTGCCAATGGAAAACTCCAGCAGGCAATTCTTGCGAAAGGACGGCGGTTTTACTTTGAAGATGTTGTTGTAAAAAACGGACAGAATCATTTTGTAATTCGCTCGATAAGCGAGGATGGCAACAGCGTTATTCTTGAGGAGATCGAGTTCAAGTACGGCAGACCGACGCGCTCGATTTTGGTGCGCGATTTTTCACGCGGCAGTATCAATGAACGGAAAATCGCTTTAACTTTTGACGGGGGGTATCTGGACAATGCAGCACATGATATTCTGGATATTCTTAAACAGGAAAACGTGAAAGCAACTCTATTTTTGACTGGGATTTTCATTCGTAAATATCCGGAGCTTGTTAAAAGAATGGCTGATGAAGATCATGTTATCGGCAACCATACCTGGACTCATCCGCATCTCACGTCGTTTGCACAAAACAGTAGACATGAAACTTTGGCTCATATTACGGCAGAGGTGGTGCAACAGGAACTATTGCGAACGGCAGAACTGTTCCGAAGAGTCACCGGCAGGGAAATGGCGCCGCTATGGCGCGCTCCGTATGGTGAGCATAATCCTGAGATTCGCAGATGGGCTGCTGATGTCGGATTTCGGCACATCGGATGGACTATGGGAAAAAACGGCGAAGATCGAATGGATACTATGGACTGGGTTGCGGATAAGGATTCTCCGGCTTATTATACGGCAGAGGAAATTGCCGAAAAAATACTTTCATTCGGTAGTGAGTCGAAAACCGGCGCGAACGGTTCCATTATCCTGATGCATTTGGGGTCGGAACGCGACGACGATTATCCGCACTTAAAGCTCCCTATGGTCATCGATCAGTTGAAAAAGCGTGGTTATGAACTTGTCACAGTGCCTGAAATGTTGTGAGCCTGAAGTCAGTGGTTAGACTGTTATTAAAACCCAATTTGTTTTTTTTCGATTGCCTATTTTTCTTCAACTTTCGATTGACATTTGCTCTCAAAAATGCTATCTTTGAAAAATCCAAAAATTCATAAAATCATACCCATATGAAAAAAACCAAGACATCTTCATTTGGCACCGGAAAACGGGAATCACATGATTCCTCGCTCTTTTATAATCGGAATCTTTACAAGCAACTCTTCGCAGAAAGGAAATCACCCGCCGAATTATCGAAAATCGAGGTTCCCGCACCAAAGGATTGGGCGAACCAAATTTACTGTCAATCTTCTGAAAATATGGACGAGATTCCATCGAATTCAATAGCACTTGCATTCACCTCACCGCCATACAATGTCGGCAAGGATTACGATAGCGATCTTGAATTGCAGGAATATTTAATGCTGATCGAAAATGTGTGCCGCGAAGTTTACCGTGTGCTGCGTCCTGGGGGAAGATATGTTATTAACATTGCCAATCTTGGCAGAAAGCCGTACCTGCCAATGCACGCTCTTTTTTACGGCATATTTTTGAAAGTAGGATATTTGCCAATGGGTGAAATTATTTGGTGGAAAGCAAAAGGAGCAGCAGGGAGTTGTGCCTGGGGAAGTTGGCAAAGCGCAAAAGCACCCAGGTTGCGGGACCTGCATGAATATCTACTCGTGTTTGCCAAACAGGATTTTGCCCGACCTGACAAGGGAATATCCGATATCAGCCGCGAAGAATTTATGGAATCGACGCTTTCTGTGTGGAGCGTCGCACCGGAGTCTGCCAGACGGGTGGGACATCCGGCGCCATTTCCGGTAGAGCTTGCCGCGCGTGTCATACGGCTTTATTCGTATGTTAATGATGTCGTCCTGGATCCGTTCGCAGGATCCGGATCGACGTGTGTTGCGGCAGCTATGAATAACCGACATTATGTCGGCTTTGAAATTGATGAAACCTATTGCGCGAATTGCCGAGATCGCCTCGATAAACTATCGGAGCAGGCTACAGGCGAATAAAAGAGATTAATTCCTGCTGAATGATGATAGCAGCATGCAAATTCGATCCTGCATATCCATTACCACATGAACGCTGCACAGAAAATTATTGACCATGATCGAAAACGCCAGGACTTCATCATCCTGCGAGAGCGCGTACCCCGACAGACAGCGCACGCTGGAGATCGTACCAGTTTTTGCGAAAATTTTGCCCTGCGCCACAGTCCCTTTCATGCGATAGTCAATGGTTCCGTCCACGCCGGCGATTGGCAGGCTGTTCTTAAATACATCGCCGTATTTATGATAATGCATTCCCCGCAATATTTTGATGATGTGATTCGGGGAAATATAGTTATAACGGCACAATCCGGAGCCGTCTTCGTAGCGATATGAATCCTCTGCCAGCCCGAACCTGCGCAACGTGCTTTTGATGACATCTTCACCTTCTTTGAAGGAACCCTCTTTCCCGAAATGATATCCGAGCAATTTTACCAGGCTTTCTGCATACAGATTATTCGATTCTTTCATCAAGGTTTTCAAAATCTTTGAGAAGGGCGGCGAATCGTGTATATGCACCAGATCTTCCTCATAATATTCCAGCGAATCCAGCTCATCCGCGTCAAAAGATTCTCCACTGACAGAAATTCCGAAATGTTCCAATTCCCGGCGAAATCCGCGCAGAAAATAGAGTGTCGGATTGTGCACTGATATCTTGCGGGAATATGTGTCGCCAGGCTCCATCGTGCCATTGAAAAAAACATCGTTTGTGTAATCAAAACGCTGAAACTTTATTCTGGTTTTCTGAGATTCTTCATCAGCAACCTCTATATTCGGAAAAAGATGAATGTAATTCAGATCCGGATGTACAGATTGAGACAGCACACCGCTGGAATCCATACCAAACCTAACTTCGGACCAATTTTGATTGAAAATCAAGCCGTTGATTTGTGCGGAATAAGAATAGCTTAAATCATCGTAAGTCCAACCATAACCGATCAACTCATCATCGAAAACATCATCAACGCCGATTAAATCACCATTGATCTTTTTAATTCCATATTCTTTTAACGCATTGATCCAGGATTGGAACACAAAGCAGGTATCAAGTGCTTCACAATCATGGTATCCGATTGTGGGGTCACCGCCGGCAACAACGATTAGATCGCCGTTTAATACTCCGTTTTCAATTTCTCCGGTTGCATAAAGTTTGGTTTTAAATGTATGATTCGGACCAAATTTTAGCAGTGCAGCCGCGCTGGTGGGAATTTTTTCGTTAGAAGCAGGCATCAACACTTTGTTAGCATTATGCTGAAAAAGAATTTCACCTGTTTTCAAGGATTGAACGGCAATGCCAATAATAGCCGATTCAAAATCCGGTTCGTTGATTTGCATTTCGATTTGATGCGCCAATTTTTCAACAGGCGAGATTGTCTGTCTTTTGACCGCTTTTGGTGCGCATCCGAAAGCAAGCATTAAAATGCTTAAAATGAGTAACAGTTTTAATAAATTGAATTTCATAGTAAAGCCCCCTTATCAAAAAATCTACCATCGAATTAAAGCAGATGCCCATGTGAAGCCGGAGCCAAATGCAACCAGAACAACATAGTCACCGCGTTGGATTTTTCCTTCATTTATTGCTTCGTCAATTGCAATGGGAATGGATGCGGCAGTCGTGTTACCGTATTTATGAATGTTGCTGAATACCTGTTCATGCACTTTCCACCCGAAACGTTGCGCGACTGCTTCAGTGATGCGCAAATTTGCCTGATGTGGAATAACCAGTTTCACTTGTTCAGCCGCGACTTGATTGGCTTCCAGACATTCCTGGATTGCTCCACAAAATTTTACCACTGCGTGTTTAAAAACCTGCCTGCCGTTCATGTAAGGATAAACAGTGCCGCTTGCGATCATCTCTTCTGTCAATCGTGGAGTTTTCAGACTTCCAGGATCTTCGCAACATAGTTCTTTTGCAAATCTGCCATCTGCATGCAAATGAGTGGATAGAATTCCATAGTCGTCACTATCGCCTGGCTCGACAATCGCAGCCCCTGCGCCGTCGCCGAAAAGCACAGCAACATCCCTGCCCCGTGTGGACATATCCAGTCCTGTGGAATGAACTTCACCGCCCACAACCAAAATGCGTTTGTACATGCCGGATTTTATATATTGGTCTGCAATTGATAATCCATAAATAAACCCGGTGCATTGATTCCTGACGTCGAGAGCTCCGATATCCTTTATGCCCAGTTTTTCCTGCATAAATACACCAGACCCGGGAAACACATAATCCGGGCTGAGTGTCGCGAAAATAATGAAATCGATATCTTCTGGCTGGCAGTTTGCTTTTGCCATCGCAATTTTTGCGGCTTCTGCGCCAAGACCGGAGCTTCCGATTTCGCTATCGACAAACCGCCTTTCGACGATACCAGAGCGTTCCCTGATCCATTCGTCGCTGGTATCCATCATTTTCTCAAGATCAAAATTTGTGACAACTTTATCCGGAACATAAAACCCGGTACCTGTAATTCTTGCGCGCATCCTTCTCCCTCCTTACGTGAGTGTATAATCGATACCTTTTTTAATTATTAAGATTATTTAAAATATATGAACTTCCAAAATAAAAGTCAAGATAAATGAACAAAAAAGCCGGAGCAAAAATTATTTCGCTCCGGCTTCTGATAATGTATAAAAATATAAAAGAATTATCGATTAATTGTTTTGGTCATCTTCATTATCTTTCGGGCGTGCTTCACCTTCTAAAATACGGCGCAGACGCTCCAGTTCCCGCTCTGCTTTTCGGCGCTCGGATTTGATCCGCTCAAGTTCCTGTTCCGCAGATTCTGTCTCTCGTTGTTCCCGAATAATTTGCTCGAACAATTCTCTTCGGGATTCTGCCTTCTTGATTAAAATATCTTTTTCATCAACTTTATAGACTTTTGTTGGCAATAGTATCATCGAAGCGCCTAAATTCACCCGCCAGGAAGGATAATTTGGCATCCCTTTGATTCTGGAATCAAAAGAATATTCTGTTTCATCATTATTAGCAGATATTCTCAGATCGGTCGAAAAATTCAAAGACAGCCACCGATACGCCTGAAATTTAATGCCAGGCGTTAGATAGAGGTAGTTTTCCCGACTGAAAGCAGTTTCCTTTGGTGGCTTCTGCAGAAAACTATTTCCGTATAATTCAATTGAAAAGTCAAATTCAGAAGTCGGAATTTCGAAACCCACACCGTAAGACAATTCCTGCGACATAGCCCGGACCGCTACCGTATCCAGATGATCTCTGAATGCTAATTTCTGCCCGACATCATTAAAATTCGTATATCCCAGGTTGAAATGAATATTTAGATCTTCTTCAGGATATAGCGGATCTTTCGAGTAGGTTGCCAGCCCTTTAAAACTCCAGGAAATCGAGCCCGCTGAGTAAGGTTCAAACACGACATTATGATATTTCGCGGTTGGAAATCGGGTTTGCATCATAAATCCGTATTTAATCGAGCTCCCGGTGATATCATAAGAACCCAGTTTTACACTCAAGTATAAATCATCAGGTAAGTTATACCCCTTTTCGCCCTTGTGATTATCCTGATAAACAATGGGTGTTAAAGCAAGTTCGAGATGCTCATTGAGACCATAATTAAGACTGAATGCACCCTGAACGACCCAATACGTTACCGCAGAATTCTGAAGCTGAGACGAAACTTTACCGAAGAAATGTGTCTTGGTGGTGAGAGTTAAATAACCGGGCTTTAGAGACCACGCGGAACGCACGTTATTCAGACCATAGCCACCATTGATCCGGCTGACCGCGTTGGTCGTTGATAAAAATATAAAAAGTATTCCCCCGATTAATATCGTTTTTAACCAATTCATTTCAAACCTCCAAGATGTTTTACCTAAGATGCAAATAGTAAGATATTGACTTTTTTCTAATTTGTCAACCCTTTTTTCCCATATTACGATTTTTTAAACTAAGATAAATCAATTTATTCGATTCACTTATCGATTATCTATCGGCATACCCTATCTATCCGCATATGCTATCTGTCCCCGTAATAGGTTACCCAGCTAAAAATCTGCACCAGTACCGCAATCTTGGTCGTAAATTCAAGAAATGAATTCAAATGGAACCATTTGGATCCCGAAATTACAATGGTGTCGCCAGGGCGGAGCCGTGGGATAAGTGAATCATCGCCTTTTTTCAAATATTCATCAACATTTACTTTCTCGATATCTTGCTTTTCATTGCTTGTCGAATTTGAGTGCACAATTTTTATGCTGGATAATTTTGCACCGTGTGCAGGTCCCCCAGCATAGGCAATCAACGAAATTAGATCGGTTTCACTGGGAACCATGTACTGTCCCGGCTTATTAACAAAGCCCCAAATATTCACCCTGATTAATAATTCGTCCCCGGTTCCTAAAAAATACTGCGCGCCGCGAGGAAATTTTTCATCACTCTCATTCTGTGAAAATACCAGAACTGAACCAGAAAAGAATAGTAACAAGAAAATAAAAAGTTTACCTTTTCTCAAGCTGTCCATCAAAGCCTCCAATTTTATCGGTAACTTCAGGTTAATTCTTTAATCATCGTTTCAGAAGTCATTGAAAATATATCGAAACGAATAACAAATTTTATGTGTTCAATTATAATGAAATTCGGATAAAATATCAAGAGGAAATCGTATATCACTGTAAAAATTACAATAATTTAGCAAATATATCAGGATATTCACAGTATATTGTAGGGCTTAAATCTAATAATTATCGAATCATTTGTGATAAAAAAAGCATAAGTAAATTAATATTCATAATTTCCTTATGCTCCATAGGTTATGATAATTCTTAACTGCTTGTTTCTTAAGATTTGTAATTTTGAACCAGAATTCGATCCCTGTCACTAAATATAACTTCGATTTTTTGACTGTCGATGATGTTTTTGACAATTCCAAGTCCAAAAATTTTGTGATTGATTTTTGCATCAATATCGTAATTCAGGCTCATTTGATAATCTATTGCATTGGTTGGATCCAGATTCATTATCTCTGCTGCTTTTTTTGCAGATTTTGAGCGCTTTTTCCTGACAGTTGATGTTTTCTTTTGTTTTGCACGTGCGGAACCGGATCCCGGAGCTCTGTATTTGTGATAACTCAAACAAATTTTGCATAGAACTTTTTCAATCCGGATACCATCAACTGCTGTTACCAGATGTAGTGTATCGCTCTTGCATTTTCCGCAATAGGCTTCAATCTCGTTTCCAATTAAATTTTCACTCATTTCCTCTCCTCGTGTAGACTTCAGACTAAAATTTCCGGCTCTGCGGTATAATTATATTAATCTGAAAAATACGAATTCATCGTGTAAAAGTCAAGCAATAAAATGTTAGTTTGTCTCTTGACATCGATTTCTAATTTTAGTATATTACAAAAACGACAAATTTAACTTAACATTTGAATGATCCATGGGAAATTTTGCAGTGCATTCCAAAAAGGGACTGCATGCTTTTTTATGGGCGCTGCTGCTTATCATCCCCATTCTTTTCTGGAAAACGGATTTTAGCTTTATAGAATTTATTAAAAATTTCTGGCGAATTCCGCTTTGTCTTGGTATTACCTATTTAGGCGCTCTTTTCCCGGATATTGATATCAAAAGTAAATCTCAAAAGATAATTTACGTATTACTGTTAATACTGCTCAGTCTGTTAATTGCTTATCATTATTACGGCTGGGCTGCGGGAATCGGCTTTTTTGCGGTGTGGGCAATTATTACAAAACACCGCGGCTTTTTGCATAGCATTTTTGCCGCTGTCATAATTCCTGTGCCGCTGCTTTTTATTCCTTTATTCATTAATCTTAGTTATAAAAGCATCGGTTATGAATTTTACATTGCTGCGTTGTTCGGATATTTGAGTCATTTACAAGCAGACAAACCACAAAAGGGGCGAAATAGCGAACAGATAAAATAATGAACGCAAAAGCCAAATCGATCATTATCATTTTTCTCTTTCTATTGATCATGCTTGAAATGTGCTGCTCTGCCATTATGCCACAGTATATCGGATCCATTCGAAGGAACCCCCGGCACTTTAGAGATAAACAAGTGACCGTTCGCGGCGAAGT
>WJJN01000709.1 GCA_014729735.1 Candidatus Zhuqueibacterota bacterium | reverse complement strand
GCTTCGCCAACAGCTTTCACCTTTTCGATGCCGGTTTTGCGAGATGCCACCGCATCGCTGAACATCTTTTTTAAAATGCCCAGCCCGCGCAAGTGAATAGCGAGATACAGCTCCTCTTTGCTTTTGAAATACAGATAAAGCGTTCCTTTGCTCAGCTCTGCTTCCTCTGCCACATCATCCATGGTCGACGTTGCCCTGCCTTTCGAGAAAATAACTCGCTCCGCCGCATCGATGATGTCATTCCTCCGTTGCTCTTTTTCCCGCTCTCTACGTTCGATAATGCCCATAATTACCAAATTTACCTCTCTATAATAAATAACCAAATTACATTCAATAGATTATTATTAATTTACTGACCAGGAGTCATTCCTTTAACGGTATTCAATTAAAAAAGTTTCAAAATAAATTGCTGCACTTTTTCCTTGACATTTAGCGCGCTGAAAACTATATTACCTTAATTTACTTAACGCTAAATTTTCGGAGCGGATAATGAGTGTCGATAATAAGGTGTCTATTTTGGATCTTCACAAAAAGCGGGATTCCGGCGTGCCGATTACCATGATAACTGCTTATGATTATCCGGGCGCGATACTCGCTGAGGAAGCGGGAGTGGACACGATACTGGTGGGCGATTCGCTGGCAATGACTGTTCTGGGGCATCCGAACACAATATCTGTCACAATGGAAGAAATGCTTCATCATTGCAGGGCAGTGTCCCGTGGTGCGAATAGGGCGCTTTTGATCGCCGACATGCCTTTTCTTTCTTATCATGTCAGTATCGAAGAAGCCATTCGCAATGCCGGTCGCTTTTTGAAAGAAGCACATATGGATGCCGTAAAGCTGGAGGGCAGCGGTGCAATGGCAAAAACCGCTGCGGCAATTAACACCGCGGGCATCCCCGTGATGGGACACATCGGTCTAACGCCGCAAACCGCAGCGAAATCCGGCGGCTACAAAGTACGCGGCAAAACTGCAGAACATGCACTACTACTGCTGCAAGACGCGCTCGCATTGGAGGACGCAGGCTGCTTCGCAATTGTGCTGGAAGCGATTCCGGCGCCGGTGGCAGAACAGATCACGCAAAAGCTTTCCATCCCCACTATCGGGATTGGCGCGGGAGCAGGAACCGACGGACAGGTGCTCGTATTTCATGACATTCTGGGATTGTTCGATCAATTCGTGCCCAAATTTGTGAAACAGTACGCCAACCTGCGCCAGCCGGTCATCGACGCGATCAAAGCCTATTGCGAAGAGATTCGCACCGGAAAATTTCCTCAGGCAGAACATAGCTTTAAAATGGACAAATCGGAGCTGGATAAATTTTTGGATTATCTTGAGAAGTAATGAGCACGTTGAATATCACAATTTTCGGAACCGGCGCTATGGGAACGCTAATTGCGTCCCGTCTCGACTTTCTGAAATCTGAGAACAAAAAATGTATTCCTGAAATAAATGTCAATCTGTTTGGAACCTGGAAGCAGCAGGTCGAAAAAATCCGGAAACAGGGCTTAACACTTGAGCACATCGATGGATCGCGTTCCATACATCATTTGAATATTACGGACAATATTGGAAATCTGCCAGCTTCAGATATTGTGATTGTGCTTGTGAAAAGCTATCAGACCGACAGAGTCGCACGAGAGATACCGCAGATATTGGCGCCAGCCGGAATTGTGATCACGCTTCAAAACGGGCTGGGAAATCGGGACATTCTGTGCAAGACTATCGATAGCCGGCGTGTGGGACAGGGAGTGACGCTGCAGGGAGCAACAGTCGTCGAGGCTGGAATGATCCGGCATACTGCGGAGAACAGCACATATCTTGCGCCGCAGCCGGAAACAGAGGAAAGCATCGAGCAGATGGCGATGATATTCCGCGCCGCGGGTTTGAAGACATATATTGTGGATAATGCGGAAAGCATGATCTGGGGCAAGCTGGCGATCAACATTGGAGTCAATCCGCTGACCGCACTACTGGAAGTTCAAAACGGCGAGCTGGCGGATAATGTCATGTACCGCCGGATCGTGGCGCTGGCGGTTCGGGAAGTAAAAGCCGTTGCCTGTAAATTGGGAATTTCGCTGCCATACTCCGATCCGTATGCCGCGACGATTTCCGCCTGCCATGCCAGCGCGACGAACTATTCATCGATGTTGCAGGATATTTTGAACAATCGCCCGACAGAAATCGATTCTATGTGCGGCGAAGTTATCCGGCTGAGCGAACGCACGGATGTCAGAATGCCTGTGAACAAATTCTTGTTAGAGCACGTTAAAGCAAAGGAACAGGGGATCGCATTCAAACCGGAGTTGCTCCGGCGGGTGGTGCAGGAGAATTAACATCCCCCGGATTTCGCCTGCGGCGAAATCGTCCCCCTTCGAAGGGGGAATTTTTAGTGTCATTCCTGCGAATGCAGGAATCCCCTAACTTTTAATAATCAGGAGATTCCGGGACAAGCCCGGAATGACATTTTACAAAAAATCAGACTTATGATACAGCTCCCTACTTTTAATCGTCCCTCACGGGACAAATCGGCTGGGGTGACCTATTTGAGATTTCGGAAATATCTTCTATAAAATGGAACAATAAATGATCGTCTTTTCGGACATCTATAAAATTCGTGAACACCGCTGGCGTGATCCCGCGTTGTCGTGGGGACTGGTTCCCACAATGGGTTATCTGCACGAAGGGCATTTGAGTCTGGTGCGCCGTGCCCGGCGTGAAAATGATCGCGTCGGCGTGAGCATTTTTCTGAATCCGATTCAGTTCAATAATCCGCAGGATTTGCAGACGTATCCAGTAGATATCGAGCGGGACCTGGATTTATTGCAGCAGGAGCAGGTCGATCTCGTATGGACGCCGTCTCCGGAGATCATGTATCCGGAGGAATTTCAGACGTATGTGAACGTTGAACGAGTCACACAGCCCTTGGAAGGCGAAAAACGACCGGGACATTTTCAGGGGGTCACGACGGTCGTGGCAAAGCTGTTCAATGTGTTCCAACCGCATCGCGCCTATTTCGGACAAAAGGATGCGCAGCAATTGATCGCAATCAAGAAGATGGCTCGTGATTTGAATTTTAATGTGGAAATCGTACCCTGCTCCATAGTTCGTGAGGAAGATGGACTGGCAATGAGCTCCCGGAATAAAAACCTGTCTCCAGCGGCTCGCAAACAGGCGATCTGTCTTTACGGGGCATTGAACGCCGCGAAACAGGCTGTCGCTGCCGGTGAAACGAATGCGAATTCGCTGCGGAAAATAATGACTGATATTATCGAGGGTGCGGACAGGGCGCGCATCGATTATGTGAGCGTTTCAAATTCCGACACGCTGCAAGAGCTGGATGCGCTCACTGGTCAGGCGCTGTTGTCTCTTGCCGTTTATTTTGATGATGTCCGGCTGATCGATAATATGATTGTAAAT
>WJJN01000708.1 GCA_014729735.1 Candidatus Zhuqueibacterota bacterium | reverse complement strand
GTTCGGGGAAATAAAATTGTGGCAGTCGGCAGCAATCTTATGATCGACAAATATCGCACGAATGAAACGAATGTTATCAATGCGCAGGGGAAGCTCGTAATTCCCGGTTTCATCGATGCGCATTGCCATTTTGCAGCAGGCGGAAAAGCTCTGCGCACATTGAGTTTTCGCGGGATCGATTCTATTTACAGGGTGCAACAAATGATTGCGGCAAAAGTGAAAGAATTGCCCCCCGGAGCAGTAATTTATGGCAGGAACTACGACCATACCCTGTTCCCGGATGGTGAATTTCCCAACCGAAAACATCTGGATGAAGTTGCTCCGAATAATCCGGTCATTATCCGCCGTGTCGACGGACACTCCTGCTGGGTGAACAGTTTCGTTTTGAATCGAGCCGGTATTCATCGGAGAACCAAAGATCCGTTTGGCGGCGAAATTGTAAAAGACAAACGAACCGGAATCCCGACCGGAATTCTAAAAGAAAGCGCAATGAATTTAATCGATCTTGAAATATATGACACCCCGAACGCGAAAACCACAACTAAAGATATCGAACTGGCGATAGAGCATGCAGCAGAGCTTGGAATTACCGGAGTGCATACTTCCGCCGGGCTGGACGAGCTGGAAATCTATAAAAAACTGGAAGCCGAGGGGAAATTGAGCTTGCGTGTCTATGCCTGGCAGTACCTGGAAAATCTTGACACACTCATTGCACTCGGCTGGAGGCAGGGAACCGGAACTGAATTTTTAAAAGTGGGTTTTTTGAAGAGCTACATAGACGGTACGTTGGGATCGGGAACGGCGTTGTTCTTTGAACCGTATAATGATGATAATTCGACGTCCGGGCTGGCTCAATATCCCGAGGCTGAATTCCGCAATTTGATCGCCCGCGCCCATGAGCGCGGCTATCAAACCGGTACACATGCGATCGGTTCAAAAGGTGTGAACTGGGTGCTGAATGCCATCGAAAGCGCACAGCAGCTATCCGGTAAAAAGGGACTGCGGCACCGGATCGAGCATGCTCAGGTCGTACAGGAACAGGATTTTGCGCGATTCGCCGAGTTGGATGTAATTGCTTCGATGCAACCGACGCATTGCACCACTGACCTGCGTTTCTGCGAGCAACGCATTGGCAAGGAAAGAAGCGCTGGCGCTTATGCCTGGCGCACAATGCAGGATAATAATGTGTGGTTAGCTTTTGGCACGGATTGGCCCGTAGAGCCACTGGATCCGATGCGCGGTATTTATTCCGCAGTGACACGAAAAAATATCGAAGGAAACTTCCCGATTGGTGGCTGGTTTCCCGAACAGAGATTGACAGTACATGAAGCATTAAAATATTATACATTGGGATCGGCGTATGCGTCTTTTGAGGAAGAAATCAAAGGATCATTGGCAGTTGGCAGGCTTGCCGATATTGTGATTCTCGATAAAGATATATTTACAATCGATCCCGGAGAAATTTTACACACCGATGTTCTGACGACGATTGTCGACGGCAAGATCGTGTATCAACGCAAGTATTAAAAAAAGGAGAGTCGACATGAAAAAATCACTATTAATTATGATGATTATCGGCATTAGCTGTTATACAGCTTTTTGCCAAACAGATACAGGAGATTCACTCATGGTGCAGCAGTCAGCACAGGAAGTGCCCCGTACCTTGATACCCAGCGGGCATTATGCTGCGGATAGCCTGTTTAATTATCTTAAAGAAATTCATACCCAAAATGATAAGCATCTGCGTGAATATCGTATTGACGAATACTGGCGCTTTATTACTCATTTCCCGGAAAGCCGGCATGCACCCGAAGTTACTGTTATGATGGGACAAACACATCTGGATGAAAGCGATGAAGCCGAGGCAGTGTGCTCGTACCTGCGCGCTTTGTTCTTGTACCCTACTCATCCGCTGCATTCGGAATACGTGGAAAAGCTGCTGACGATTATTCCCGAATGGAGAGTCGATGTTCAAAAAGCAAACAAACTTCAGAAGCGTCTGGGTAAATCTTTTAAAATTGAAACGGAAGCGACACGGCTTTATGACTATATCTCGTATCTTTACCATTTTGACGAAGATGATTTTTATGAATGGACGATTCGAGAATCACGTCATTTCCTTAATCGGTTCCGGACCGATTCCCGTATCGATTCCGTGATGTCATTTATCGGAGATATTTATTTCAGAATGGGAGATGAACGCGAAGCAGTGGCGGCATACTCGAAGTTGATCTTCGTGACGCCGAATAGTCCGATCATTCCGTATATAAATTACCGCAGTGCGGTGTTGCTCAGTTCTGATATGGACGAGCATCAAAGGGCTCTGGATAAATTGTCCGAAACCGCGCTGAATTATCCTGAAAGTGATTACGCAGCCGCAGCATATATGGAAGCAGGCAAAATTAAGAAAGAGCGCACGAAAGACTATGTGGGTGCGATTGAAGAATATCGAAAATTAGTGGAAAGGTATCCGACGCACGAGAACGCTATCAATGTGATGTTTTATATTGCCGAAATTCAGGAGGATGAATTAGATAACCATAATGCTGCAATCGCTACTTATGAAGAGATCATCACCCGATTTCAACCGGATACACGTTGTATAAAAGCCATGGAAGAAATGGCTGATATCTACGAAGATGAACTGGATGATTATTACAAGAGCGCAGAGAGTTATGCCAGAATTGCAGAAGTTTTCCCTGCTTATGAAAAAGCCCCGGAGATGCTTCTGAAAGCAGGGGAAATCTGTGAAGATGAACTGGATGATTATCGCAAGGCAATTGAATATTACCAACTGGTGCTGGATAAATTTCCCGAACATAAAGAGGTCAGGGAAGCCGAGAAAAAGATCATTAAAGCAACGGAAAAAATTGATGAAAATATGGGTGAAAATAATGATTAATGGTTGTCTCGACTTTGACAGTTAAAGCCCAAAATCAGCGTCTGATTTCTACGGCTATCCTGTTAGTTCAACATAAGTAACGTTCTTTGTTATGATATCTCTATCGACAAGCTTGGCAAACATCGATTCTAATTTCCATCTTCGATTAAACCGAAAACAGAATTCATCGGGATAATGTTGTGCATGTTTGCTCGGTATGCTGTTATTATATTGTCCCTTGCATTTATAGGCGGGCATGCCGTTGGGCAAACGTTTTTGTAAAGATATGAAACACAAGAATTTT
>WJJN01000707.1 GCA_014729735.1 Candidatus Zhuqueibacterota bacterium | reverse complement strand
GAGGCAATAGAGATTGGTCTTGAATTGGCAGAAAAAAGAAAGATTGGTTGAGCCATATAGCAAATTAGCGTTTATTTATGATGACGTGATGTCACATGTCAATTACGAAACCTGGGCAAACTATGTTAGCAGAATTATAGAGAAATGGAATCCGGGAGCGCGCAATTTAATTGATATCGCTTGCGGCACGGGAAGTTTTCTCAATCAGTGTAGAAGATATAGTTACAACTTATCAGGTTTTGATTTTTCCTTTGACTCAATAAGAATGGCGCGTAAAAAAGGATTGGAACTTCCATTTTGGGTCGGTGACGTCAGGAAATTTGCACTAAAAAAAACTGTAGATGTTATTGTTTGCCTGTATGATAGTATTAATTATATAATGTCCTTGGAGCAAATCTGTGAAGTATTTTCATCTGTGTATCAGGCGCTAAATTCAAATGGATTGTTTATTTTTGATATTTGCACCGAACGCAATTCAATTAAATATTTTGATAATTTTTTTGATGAAAACAGCGGCATTGGTTATAATTACACCAGGCATAGTAGTTATGATAAAACAAACAAGATTCATAAGAATTTATTTACAATCAATTTTCACAATTCCGATGAAATTTACATTGAAGATCATCGACAACGTATTTATTATATAAGCGAGCTACTGGATAGTATTGACAAAACAGAATTCGAATTTATTTCGGCATTCGATGATTTCTCGTTTTCGAAAGCATCGGAAAAATCCATTCGCGTGCATTTCGTCTTAAAAAAGGAATAATACATGGTTCATCTTCACAATATCAGTTATCATTATAGCAGTGGTGCGGGACTCAGTTCAGTCAGTTTGGCAGCGAATCCGGGCGAATTTGTGTATCTGATCGGACCATCGGGGGCTGGTAAAAGTACTGTATTGAAGTTAATATATATGGATATTTTCCCGGAAAGAGGACATGTGATTGTTGATAAATTCAATTCAATGAAAATGAAAAAAAGATATATTCCGCTGCTGAGAAGAAAGCTGGGCATAATTTTTCAGGATTTCAAACTGCTGTATGATCGATCTGTTTATGATAATGTGGCATTTGTATTGCAAGTGACTGGCGCCAAAAAAAAAGAGTTAAAGAAACGCGTACTGCGAGTGCTGGCAGAAGTCGGATTAAGTCACAAAAGAAATCAAAATCCGATTCATCTATCCGGGGGAGAACAGCAGCGAGTAGCGATAGCCAGAGCATTGGTCAATGAACCAATTATTTTGTTAGCTGACGAGCCAACTGGTAATTTGGATCCTGTTGCCACAGAAGAAATTATGCGGCTATTGGAAAAGATTAACGTTAAAGGTACTGCCGTTCTTATGGCAACCCATGATTACCAGTTAGTTGGTGGTCCTCGAAAACGCGTCTTGCGAATAGAGAATGGAAGATTGTTGTAACCAGGGTGTATATATAATAAGGAAGGATATGCTATATAGCGTAAAAGAAGGATTTGCAGGATTGTTTCGAGCCAGATTATCTACGATGGTCACAATTTCGATTATTACCCTCTCATTGCTTGTGAATGGCGTGTTTCTGATATTTACAATTAATTCCAAAAAAGTGGTTGATTCTATTCAGGACAGAATTGAACTCGAGGTTTTCATCGATAATTCTTATGATGTGGTAAAAACCGATCAATTAAGAGAGAGAATATTTTCAATCCAAGGAATAAAGAATATCAAATATATCTCAAAAGATCAGGCTGCTGAAATTTTTAGACAACAGTTCGATCAGGATATTTTTGAGATTCTCAATGAAAATCCTCTGCCCAGCTCTTTCCAAATTTCTTTGTTAAGAGAATATCGAACTTCAACGTATGCGGAGAGTATAATTGAAAAATTAAAAGCATTGGATGGAGTTGATGACGTTGTTTTTCGTCAGGACATTTTAGTCACTTTTGAGAAATATATGAATATCGCATATATCGTCATCATGTCCGTTGGTGGCTTGCTACTATTGGGTTCGATATTTTTAGTATCCAATACAATAAAATTAACTATATTAGCACGGTTAGAGCTCATCAATATAATGAAATTGGTTGGTGCTACCAAGTCTTTAATCAGGCGACCATTTGTGGTTGAAGGATTGTTTCAGGGAATTATTGGTTCAAGTCTTGCAATTTTGATTTTATATGGTATCCTGAAAATAGTAAATATCGAGGTAAACAATCTCATTATTATAAATGATGAAATTTACTTGATTTTAATGGTATTGGGAGTATTTTTAGGATTATCCGGTAGTTTCCTTGCAATTCAAAGATTTATAAAATACTAAGTTAAATTTTTCTTGACAAATGCGCTAAAAATTATTATCTTCAACTATCAAAAACCATGATAATTATCACAATATTTGGCTTTGGTCATAAATGGAACAGGAATTAACAAATAGGGAAATTCAGATATTAGATTCGATTATCAAGAACTTTGTTATAAAAGCTGCTCCGGTGGGTTCACGTGCTGTTGCCAAGGAACATGATTATAGCCCGGCAACAATACGCAATGTGATGATGGATTTGGAAGACAAAGGTTTCATATTGCAGCCTCATATATCCGCCGGAAGAGTTCCGACTGACAAGGGATATCGTTATTATGTAGACGGCATCATGAAGATCGAGGAACTGACCGCGAACGAAAAACAACAGATCAAGCAGCAAATCGGAACCGAAGCTCTTGATATCGATAAAATCCTTGAAAAATCCTGTCAAGCGCTCTGTAAAATATCGAATTTGCTTGGAGTTGTTCTTTCACCGCGATTTTTCAGCGGGAAGTTCAAAAAATTGGAGTTGGTTAAGCTGAGCGAAAATATTTTGATGGTCATTATTTCCATCGAATCCGGTCTCGTAAAAACCATCACTATGGAAGTAACATCTGATATCCCGAAGAGCAAATTAGAGGAGACAGCGCGCATTCTGAATGAACGTTTACAGAATTTAACCTTGAGAGAAATTAATGATACCATTGGAAAACGCATGCGCGATGTGAGTGGAGGCGATGACCAATTGATCGATTATTTTGTCAGTTCAGCAAATAAATTATTTGTTTTCGAAGATGATCACATGCATTTAAGCGGCGCGCAAAATATTGTCAATCAACCGGAGTTTGCGGATCGAGAAAAGGTACACAAGATACTAGAATTATTGGATAACAAGAAAATTCTGATTCACGTTCTAAATGATACGGATTCTAATGATAATATTACGATAACGATTGGTAAAGAAAACAAAAAGGAATTAATGAAAAATTGCAGTCTAGTCGTCGCGAGCTATAAAATTGGTAGCGTATCGGGGACAATGGGAGTAATTGGTCCCACAAGAATGTATTATCCGAAAATGATATCCATAGTCGATTTTATTGCTACGGAGGTGAATAATCTTTTTAAAAAATAGTGGAGGTAAAAGGGTGGCAGATACGAACCAGAAGAAAAAAGAGAACACGAAAGAAAAGAAAAAGACGCAAAGAACAGAGAATAAAAAAGAAGCCCCCAAAAAATCAAAGAGACATAATTATAAAAAAGAGTTAGAAAATTTAAAACAAGAATTCGATCAATTAAAAGATCAGTATTTGAGATCATTAGCAGAGTTCGAAAATTATAAGAAAAGAAGAGACAGAGACCTGTCGCAATTTTTAGAAAATGCAAACGTAAACTTTATTGAACAGATTTTGCCTGTTTTAGATGATTTTGAGAGATCGCTTGAAATGGAGCAAAATAAAAATAGCGATTCTTTTTATAAAGGCGTCGAGATAATATATCATAAATTTCTGGATACATTGAAAAAACAGGGGGTAGCTCCAATAGAAGCGCGGGGAAAAAAGTTTGATCCTGAATTGCATGAGGCAGTCATGCAGATGGAATCTAAGGATCATGATTCGAATACAATCATTGATGAAGCTCAAAAAGGGTACAAATATAAAGACAAGGTGATTCGCTATTCGAAAGTTATTGTCAGCAAGTAATTGAAGACCGGGATACGATAAAATTGATTGGGTTGTTTAGTAAATGAAAAGAGATTATTATGAAGTTCTGGGAGTTTCCAAAAGCGCCAGTTCAGATGAAATAAAAAAAGCATATCGTAAATTAGCAATGCAATTTCACCCGGATAGAAATCAGGGTAATACGGAAGCCGAAGAAAAATTCAAAGAAGTTTCAGAAGCCTACGAAATATTAAAAGATTCTCAAAAGAGACAGCGCTACGATCGTTTTGGGCATGCAGGTGCCAAGGGCGGATTCGAAGGCTTCGGAGGATTTGATTTCGATTTGTCAGATGCTTTGCGTACATTCATGTCAGAAGGTTTTGGATTCGGCGATTTTTTCGGATCAACTTCTCAGAGAAGAGAAAGACAACACAGGCGTGGAGCAGATTTACAAGTACGATTAAAATTGACTCTGGAAGAAATTGCTAACGGAGTTACAAAAAAAATTAAGCTTAAAAAGTTCAAAAAATGTGATGAATGTGACGGCAGCGGAGCGAAGCCGGGGTCGACACCTGTCACATGTCCATATTGCAAGGGAACTGGAGAAATAAGACATGCATCGCGCTCCATATTCGGTCAATTTGTAAATATCGTTTCATGTTCTCAATGCCACGGCGAGGGCACGATCATCAGCGATCCCTGCAATGCTTGCGGTGGCGAAGGGAGAGTGAAGGCAGAAAGCTCTGTAACTGTGAAAATACCGGCTGGGGTTTCCTCCGGCAATTATATTTCTCTGCGAGGGGAGGGACATATCGGTCCCAAAAACGGTCCCGCCGGCGATGTTATTGTTGTCATTGAAGAAATTGAACATGATCTGTTTGAAAGACATGGCGATGATATTTTGTATGATCTCTATTTAAGCTTTAGCCAGGTTGCCCTGGGAGATCAGGTTGAGATTCCGACACTTAATGGAAGGGGAAAATTAACAATCGCGCCCGGTACCCAATCCGGGAAAATATTGCGGATGAAAGGGAAAGGGATTCCTGCACTAAACAGCTACAGGAAAGGCGATCAGCTTGTTCGTGTCGTAGTTTGGACTCCCACAAAGTTAACAGAGGAAGAGAAAGATCTGTTCAGAGATCTGTCGCAGTTCGAAAGTACCAAACCGCCAACCGGGGATAGAGGCTTTTTCAAGAAGGTAAAGGATGCATTCTTTTAAGAAATATTTTCTTTTTTCAAAGAATGAAAGAATTGTCATTATTACCATTTGTTTGATAATAACCATCTTATGTTCATACAAAATTCACAGAGCGCACGATTCTCGGAAACAACAAATTTTTAGCTATAAAATTCTGAAGTTTAAACGTAATTTAGCTTCAATTTTAAGTGAAAGTAACAGTAGCACCGAAAAAGCGATCAACAGATATTTAACAAACTCAAATCTTGTAATCGACTTAAATAAGGCATCAGCAAAGGAGCTCCAAAAATTACCGAACATAGGTCCGGTTTATGCACAAAGAATTATTGAATATCGTAACGGTGTTGGCAAAATAAAAACCATTGATGAGTTAATAAAAGTTAAAGGCATTGGTAAAAAACGTCTTAAGAAATTGCGACCATATCTCAAAATTAGTTACTAATTTTCAAATTTTTACAAGGAGGGAAAAATGGCGAAGGTAAAGCCGCGCGGATCTATTATTTTAGAGATACTGATAGTTATATTGATTGTCGCCCTGGTTGCTACCATTCTATATCCGAAAATGGTATGGAATGAGGCAGAAAAGAATACTGAAATATGCCGCAAGAACATGGATCGTATATTAAAAGCGGAATTAGTATATCTTAAATATCATAATAACTATGAAGATACTTTGGATAAAGTAATCAATTTTATCCAGGAAGATACGACCGGTCAATTAACTCTCGAGTATTTATACTCGGATACGGCTCTGACTGTTGAAATTTTAAACGATTTGACCAACAAAGATACTGTCGCTGACTTATTCATTAAGAGATTTTTAGCAGATACTTTGGTGAGGACTATTCTTTTCAACACAAAATACGATACAAATTTAGCCGGTGTAATTTTAAAGAGACTGGAAACTACGAATTTGAGAGATTCTGTAGTGGCTGCCAGGAATGTGGATAGCACTGAAATTTATTCACTTACTCGAGTTGCTAATCACAATCCTCCTCTGGAAATCGTAGAACCTTTGCAAAAGGACGATTCGCTCAAAATTGTGCTACAAAGAATTGCCCCGGACATTTCCAAAGGCGCCTTGGTTGATACGCTTTATTCAAATCCGAAATGGGCGGAAAAAATAGATAGTGTTGTTGCTATAACTCTTGAGGGCATTAAAATATGCCCAACAAACGAAGATCCGTATCAAATCATGGTCGAAGATACAACAGTAATAAAGGTTTTAAACATTTACTGTCCCATAGATTCTGCTGACATCGAGCAATCCAAACAGGATTTTGTAAAGTATTTCCTCGGACATTTACGTCTCGACAATCATGGAAATATCGAAGCAGGTGAAAAAAGCTGGCTGATTCAGCAATAGTAATCTTTTGCTTGATGAAGGTATGTATGATAAATTCAGAAAAATTAAGGATAAATGATGACAGTTGGGAGTAATGAACCTTTGCTTGGAGTCGTCATTAGAGACGAAAAAATCAAATTGATCGAAATTGAAGCAACTTCAAGTAATCAGTATAGGATCAATAAGATTACGGAAAGCAAGTTAGAAAATCCGTTCCATGCACAGGTTATCGTTGAAAATCAACATATTGAAGATTATGCGGAAGAATTAAGAGACCAGATTGAAAAGTTTGGTTTTAATGATCGCAATGCTGCGATCAGCTTATCCAGTAATCTTGTTATCATTAAAAAGTATCCTTATGATGAAGATTTTTCTGATGAAGAATTGGTCGACCAAGTCGACTGGGAAGTAAAGCAATTCTCATTTTCTGAAAAAGATGATTATATCATTGATTTTGAGAAAATCGAATCCGATAGCGATGATTCCAAGAGAGAGATGGTTATTGTTGCTGTACGAGAAGCTGTTATCGATTATATGAAGCAGATATTCAAAAAGGCAAATGTTCGTCTAAGAATGGTGGATACAGATGTTTTTGCAGCAATACGAGCGATACAAAAAAATTATGAATGCCGCGATGGCGAGATTTATGCGCTTATCTGCATAGAAAAAGATTGGATGGAATTTACCATTCTTAAAGGTGCGAACTTTTTTGCAAATCATTCCATCCCATTCGAAATGGAGGCGGGAAAAGCAGACGCTGAATTAAACGAGGATCTCTCTCAATTAATTTCAAAAGAATTGCGGAAACTTTTGCTTGATAACAAACTTGGAGAAAAAATAGAAAATTTTAATAGAATTTTTCTTTATGGCGATATGGTGCAGGATGATACGTTAGAGTTGCTGCAAAATACATACAACGTCCGAATCGATAGAGCCAATCCGTTCAGGAGGTTACGTTTCGCTCAAAACGTTAGCGTTGATGAATATATTTGGTCTCGACCCGAGACTTTTACTATATGTGTTGGTTTAGCCTTGAGATAAGTAATTAAATGAAAAGGCCTAATAACAAAAGGAGAAGGCCATGGTAGATATTAATTTAATCGGTGATGACGACGACAAGGGTCAGCATGAAAATGATGATTTTTCAAATGAATATAATGCTGATTCCGGGAATTATTCTTCAGAATCTGAATTTTCCGATTCGGATCTGGATCACAGTTTATATGACAGAAGCTATACGCAAAGCAAGTCCAAAAAGACCGCTTTCATAATTTTTGGAATTCTTGCAGTTGCTGCGATAGCGGTGGTTGTTTTTATTGTCATGAATTCATCGAAGAAACAACCCCAAATCACCGAAGAAATAAAAACAGAATCGGTTAAGCAACCTGAAGTGAACGAAACGCCTGCTGAACAGCCATCAATTCCTGAACAACCTGCGGTAAATATTCCGCCGTTTGTAAGAGAAAATATCAGTTCGACTCGAAGAGGAATCAGAACTGTTGAGACGATTTTGGCAACAATACCCCAAAATGTCAATTTCACTATGATTAAGTACCGCGATGGGAGTTTTTTGACTGAATTTCTCGGGCGAACATCAAACAATATTTCCGAGGTGAACAGTACGTTGCAGCAAAGATTTCCTAATGGAAATGTGAAAGTCATTTCACGTGACAGGCGGAGCATTGAAGGAAATAGTTATCAACAAGCTCTGTTGAATGGAAGCATTTCGGTTGATGGTACGAGTGTTACAAGCATGCCGAATTTTTTGAGCGCAAATGAAGTAAAAAATCAGTTCAGAGAGTATTGTCAACAATTCGGACTTTCATTAAATAAATTCGAGATTAATCAGGAAATGTCAGCGAACGGCTATAAGAAAGTCCCTGTTTTATTTCACGCTGTTGGAACCAAAGATGCCCTCTTAAATTTTTTAAACAGGGTTATCGAAGCAAATCTGAATGTAAACTTGTCTAAAATTGTTTTTATTACCTCGGATATTCTTTTAAATAGCAATAAAATTAACCTAATCCTGAATATGGAAATATACAATCAATAACAGGTTGTGTTTTCCGAGGAATCTGTAGAATGCGCGTAATTAGTGGTTCCCGGAAAGGACGTGTGCTTCGGTTACCAAGAACGAAATCCATCCGTCCGACGACCGATCGGACGAAAGAGTTTATTTTTAACTATATCGGAGAATGGATTAAAGAATCCTTTGTATTGGATTTATTCGCCGGATCGGGGAATTTGGGAATCGAAGCACTAAGCAGGGGAGCCTCTAACTCGGTATTTGTAGATATTGATAGAAATCATTGTAAAGTCATAAAAAAAAATTTAGAATTAACAAATCTAACATCGCTGTCGAAAATTGTCGTCAGCGATGTTTTTAAATATTTGAATTCGATTTCGGGAAAAAAACAAAAATTTGATGTAATCTTTGCCGACCCTCCTTATTTAAGTAATTATCATGTAAAAATTTTAGAGATTTTCAATGAAGTCGATATTTTATATGATGAGGGAATATTGATTCTGGAACATTCCTCGAGATTAAATTTAAGCAACGAAATGGATTTACAGCTAATGAAACATAAAAAGATGGGAGATACATCAATTTCTATTTACAAAAAATAGGGGTGTGTTTTGAAAATTGGCATTTATCCCGGCACTTTCGATCCGATTACGAATGGTCATATTGATATTATTCATCGATCCGCTACTTTGTTCGATAAGGTTATAGTCGCTGTAACAACCAATCCCCAAAAGTCACCGCTTTTCACAATCAAAGAAAGAATGGACTTGATTCAGTCATCGGTTCATTCTTTGGAAAATGTCGATGTTGAAAGCTTTAATGAATTGCTGGTGAATTATGCTGAAAAACGAGGTGCTGCAGCAATTATTCGAGGATTGAGGGCTACATCGGATTTCGAGTACGAATTTCAAATGGCATTGGTTAATCGGAAATTATCTAAAAATTTGCTGACTGTCTTTTTAATGCCGAACGAAAAATATACGTATCTAAATTCAACTATCGTAAAAGAAGTGGCAAAGCTAAATGGCGATATTAGTTGTTTTGTTCCCAAAGAAGTGTATATTAAAATTAAAGAGAAATTTCAGGAGTTAAAGAAAGGGGCAAAATAACCGATAATAATTTCAGTTTATTAACAAAACGTGTGGGTAGCTGATTAAAGGGGAAGAATGGAAAGCTCAGGATTGAATAGCGAGGTTTTAGCTGGTGGCAAGAAATTTCATATACAGACCAATTATTTGGAACCTGTAGAAAAAATCGTGTCCACCATCTTTGAAGAAGGAAAAGTAGTTTTTAAAAAAGAAGTTCAATTTCGGAAAAAAGATACGAGCGATTCGGTACCGGAACAAGTCGGAGCTGTTCATAAGGAAATGATTTCCGAGATTGAGCTTTTGTATTATATTGCCGAGAAAGTGAAAACGATTCGTCATGCCAGCTCAAACAATAAGTTAGGATTGGTATTTTTACAGAAAAACTTGTATGATGAGGCAAAATCCGAATTTAAACGGGCAATAGAACTTGATAGTGATTCCATTGAGTCGTATAAGAATCTGGGGCTGGTTCATTATGAAACCGGAGAACTGGAAGAGGCTGAAAGGATATTAAAAGCAGGTATCGAAAAGCATGATGATTATCCGGATATCCATAATGCATTGGGAAGAGTTTATTCGAAACAATTGAAATTCAATCCTGCTTTGGAAGAATTCGAAAAAGCACTGGAGTTGAATAAAAATTATGTAGAGGTTCATTATAATATTGTGCTTGCCTTATTGCGAAGCATTATTTCTCAGAGTGATGAAGAGAAGCATCCTGATGTTCAGCAACTTAAAGACCGTGCACTTGACCATCTTCAAAAAGCAGAGAAATTTATTGACTCAGAAACCTTGATCGAATCTTATGAATATTTTGATGAAGATGATATTGAAAATACGTTGAAGGTTTTGGAAAAAATTGAAGATGTCTATACGCTGGAATCTATCAATAGCTTTGAAAACGAATTCTATTTGAAATTCATGTTTGGAGGAAAAGGAAAAGATGACAAATTTATCAGCGAGCATATAACCAGGCTAAAAGATGCGATTAAAAAATATCCTTATTACGCTGACCTGAGAAATTATTTAGGCATTGCCTATTTAATACAATGTAGGAATTTATTTCTCAATGCTCTCGATGAATTCAGACAGGCTCTGAAAATTAATCCAAACTATAAGAAAGCTCAGAAAAATTTAAAATTAGCTGAAAATGATGGGAAGGGATTTTTGATTTTACTTAGAGCTATTCTCAAATGATTGGATTTGTGCAATTTTCAACCACAATAGCGGACCTGTGCGAATGAATCCTATCCGGTGATATGTGTGTTTGCCTCTTAATCTTCAAAAATTCAAATGCTTCCTGATTATTTTTTACTGGTACAATTTTTGCAAAAAAGTATAAAGTTTATTAACTTTTATAACGTAACTCTATAAATTTCGGAGTGATAGTTATGTATCTTCATGAAACATTAAGATATTTTAAAACAATTTTGCTTGTCATTATACTTATATTCACATCGGTTTATATGGCAAGTGCTTTTCCGGCGGATACGATAAAAGTGAATGCTCGGAATGGCGAAGCCGGCGGAAAATCAATATATGAACTGTATTTTTCAGTTTCTCAACAGATAACACCAAATGCAACCATTACTGTAAAATTTCCTGAGGGCTTCGATCTATCCGATGTTGCGATTGCGAGTTCTACAACAATTAATGGAGGATTCCAGGTTGCAGTATCAAATTTAAGCG
>WJJN01000706.1 GCA_014729735.1 Candidatus Zhuqueibacterota bacterium | reverse complement strand
TTGCACAAATAAGTTCGTTCGAAGCTCTTATCTTCTTCACGATTCCGTATCTTTTGTTGTATCGATTCCCGAACCAATTTTTTCTGCGCCGGTGCTGCAAATTCCCAAATATATTTTCCTATCATCTCTTCCACATTATATCCCAACATTTCCGCTTCTGTTTGATTCATATTCATAATTTTTCCCTGGGTATCAATTTCATGATATCCGACAGGAGCATCATTGTAAAGTTTACGGTATTTTTGTTCACTGATTTTCAGCGCTTCTTCAATCCGTTTTCGCTCCGTAACATCGGTCAAGGTTCCGATCATTCGCAATGGCTTCCCATTATCGTTGCGAATTGCAGTTCCAATGACCATAATCCACCGAGTGGTTCCATCTTTGTGAATCATTCTGTATTCAGTTTCAAAATTTGTTTCAGCACCTGAAAAATATGATATTGCATCTTTCCATATTTGTTCTTTGTGATCCGGGTGGGCATGTTTTGTAATTTCATCAAGTTCGTTCGGTATCTCCTCATCTGAATATCCCAGTAGAGCCTTAATTTTGGGATCTATATATACTTCGTTTGTCAACAGGTCCCAATCCCACACTCCCATACGAGCCGCTGAGGTTGCCAGTTCATACCGCTCCTGGCTTTTACGTAGTTCATTCTCAGAATTTATTCGTTCAGTGATGTCGCGTGCGATACCACACAGCGAATTAATCTCTCCGGAGTTGGCGTACATGGGAGTTTTTATTACATGAAACGTTTTTCGTACTCCGTGGACATGCATCTTATCTTCTCGCTCAATTGTTTCTCCTTGCAATACACGTTTGTCAACTTGCCTGATTTCTTTTGCATCCTCGCTGCCGAAGATCTCATTATCGGTTTTGCCGATTAAATCGGATAGTTCCATTCCAAACAATTTTGCCATGCTTGGACTGACGTGCGTGTAACGGAACGATTTGTCTTTAATGAAGATAAGATCTTTTGCACTTTCAAAAACCGTTTTGAAACGCTGCTCGCTTTCATGCAGCGCTTTTTCGATGCGACGCTGCTCAGTTAAATTGAATGCAATTGTTCCCACCGAATCTATGCGATTTGCCTCATCTAAAAGCGGGTAAATATAAATTTGAAAATCATACTCCCTGTCTTGCCATTCCACATGATCTTCATAGATTACAGGTTCGCCGGATTCCATTACATGTGCTGCATTTTCAAGATAGTGTTCGACAGTCTCTATTTCAGACATCTGCCCGAGTGATTTGCCAATAACATCCTTAGATTCATATCCAAATAAATTCGATCCGTTATAGTACAAAATTTTACCGTCTTTATTTACCCTCATCACAAACACACTTGTATTTTCGACAAGCCCATGCAGAAACATATCATTTTCGAGAAGTGAACCTGCAATTTTCTTCAATTGATCTTGTGATCCATTCATTTCATTAAATCTCACGTTTTACACTTTTGTTGAACTCTGCGGAATTACTTATAGTCACAGAATATAAACTTCTGGAATGCAAAAGTCAATATCAATTTGCTCTTTTGGCAATAAACAATGTTTTATCAGTGCATACCTGCGTTATCTTGTAAATATATTGTTATTTTTATTGATATTCTTTAACATAAAATAAAGAAATTTAATAAACTTGACGATAAATATATAAAATCGTCAACTGTTGTTTTAAGGAATCAAGGATCAAAATATCGGTCAATTAAAAAGTCTGGATACCATGATAATCATCGATCATGCATATGGAAAATTCCCCGAAATTAATCACCTGAACTCCAATTTCAGGCAGGACATCAATAAAATAAAGATGACAATCGAGGTAATTTCCCCACAGAAAATCTATCGGAAAATTTATCCAATCGTGCAGCAGCAATTTCATACACTTTTCCCGAATCTTCGAAATCATGATTGTTGTGTGGACAAGACTATCGGTTTTAAAAAACATACGGATAGTCTGCATGGGGCAACAAATTATGCGTTGCATATCCTTCATTTACTGGAGCATGTGCTCATTGATATTCAATGCTCAATTACAAAAATGAAAAAGTGCAGCGGAATAACCTGTAATTACCATAAGCCACGCAATCGCTACGATATTTTTGTAGAATGTATCGATAAAACAGTAGGTTACGCTGCTGCCAGTACTGCAAGTGAATCGGTACAACAGCTATTAAATTATAATCGTTACTACGGAGTGTCTCAACAGCTAACTGATTTTGAGCGCGTTATAACATCTAAAAATGCACTATCGAAAAACTCGATTTTCTCGCACGATTATTGCTCCTACGTTGAAAAAATCATGTTAAATCCGCAGGAATTTATGAAGAATTAAATATTTAGTCATAAAGAAAAAAGTTCTTGACATGATTTTAAAATTTGAGTATATTGGTTGTAAATGATGAGTTTTTTCGAGCTTGAGAGAAATTCAGGATGAGTAACCGATTAATTTTGATATCCGATAGTGATCCCAAAAATTTGCAGATTTTGAAGGAGAATCTGGAGGCTTCCGGCTTTCGCGTGATAACCGTATCAGACGGTTTGAAAGCATGGGAAGAAATCCAGCGAACTACTCCCGACATGGTGCTAACGGAAATCACCTTGCCCGAATTAACCGGTTTTCAACTACTTGAGAAATTACAGGCAGATCCGAATACGTCATCGATTCCTCTCATTTTCTTGACAAATCAACGAGAGGTTCAACAACGGGTTCGAAGCTTCCAGATGGGTGCTAAAGACTACCTTGTTAAGCCTCTTCATGTAAAAGAAGTTATCGCGCACATTCGTATGGTTCTTCGCAGACTCGATAAAAAGAAATCAGACATACCCAATAATCGAAGTAAATTCTCCGGAAGTCTTTCCGAATTAAACCTGGCAGACCTGATCGAAAATTTCAGCGTTGAACGAAAAACCGGTGTTTTAACATTGACTAACGGGCGTCACACCAGCGGACAGGTGTATTTCAGGGACGGTGCAGTGATCAATGCTTCATTGGGTGATATTCGCCTCGAAAATGCAGTTTACAAAATGCTGACCTGGAATAGCGGGCATTTTAGCATGGAATTTAAAGAAGTCGATGTTCCGGACGAAATTTCCATTAGCAACCTTGGGCTACTTCTGGAAGGAACAAAAAAAATGGAACGCATCGATAAATTAATCAGAAAATTCCCGTCACCGAATACAGCTTTTGTCATTACTTCAACGTTCAAAAAGCTGCTTCAAAAGAAAAAATTGTCTCCGGACGTGAAAAAATTTGTAACGCTTTTAGATGGCAAAATGAATATCAAATCGATCATCGCCGAAAGCAGTTACGACGAATTTAAGACACTAGAACGTTTGCAGCGTCTTTACGATCAGGGCTTTATTGAACCGACCATAAAGCCGAAGAAGGTTCCCGGCAAGAAGGCACAACCACCGAAACCAGTCAGGAAAGAGAAAAAACAGGAGCCACAGACTCCGGAAACAAAAGTGCCTCCAAAGGAGCCGACAAAAGAAGAAGCGGACTTGCCCAAATTGCCTGAAATTCCACGTCCGATAGAGCAGCGCATCAAATCGCACCGATCCGAAATTATTATTCCGGAAGAAAAGGAAATTGCCGGCAACAATAACAATAATCAGGAATCAGAGCAAGAATCTCCTGTTGAAAAAGCAGATGTCGAAGATGTGCCTCCGAAACCTGCTGAACACACAGATCCGAAAGCAGAGGAAAAGCCACCAGTAACGGAGAAACCGCTGGCACCTGTGTTCGACCGAGATGAGTTTATGAAAAAAGAAAAAAAGCAGGAAACTCCCTTTACAATTGAAAAACAGGAAGACGCTACAAAGGAGATTCCGTCACAAGAACAGAACGAACCGCACGAATTATCAAATTTTTCACGAAATCAAATTTTGGCAATCGGACTGGACGAAGATAATCTGGATGAAATCATGGACATTCTCACAAATAACATGTTTCAGTCCAAGCAATTCGAAGCATTGCCTGATATGCAGATTCATTTTGGTAAAATAGCAAGTCATGAATTCTCGTTCGTAACGCTTTTGGGAATTATTGTTGATAAAGCATTTTTGAAGTTAGTGGGAGCACTTTCCGAAAAACTGATTGGTTTAATATTCATCGTCGATTGTCTGCGTGATGATTTATGGGAATATCAAAATTATCTGATCCATACGATCAGTGATACCTTCAAGCTTCCCGTTACTATTGCATTGATGAATTATCAGGAACAAAATTCAGTAACATTTGATGTTGTTCGCTATAAATTGAATCTGAAAGACAAGACACCAATAGTTGCCTGGGATCCGGACAACGACACATCTGTGAAAGAATTGTTAACTTCCACTCTATTTCCGACGACAGAGATTCCGGAACGACCGGAGAAGATGTTAAATGAGTTGATTGAAAAAGTGACCTTTTAAAAAGATGCAGGCAGTTATTAATGCGCACTAAAAAGAAAATTCTTATTGTTGATGAAGATGCGAACTATATTTCAGGGCTTCGAAAGGAATTAACCAAAGCCGGTTATGAAGTTATCTACTGGAGTGATGGGAAGAAAGCTCTTGATTTGTCAAATAATTTCCGTCCGGATTTAATTATTTCCGAGGTGGATCTCACGACAAATGACGGGCATGCCTTTTTCAGAGATATAAAAACACATTCTGAATTCAAAGACATTCCGTTTATTTTTCTAAGCTCTCAAAAACGCGTCGACGATCGTATAAAGAGTATGGAAATCGGTGTTGATGATTTTATTGCAAAACCATTCTATGTTGAAGAAGTTGTCGCACGCATTGAAAATATTTTCTCTGAAATCAAACAAAACAGTGATGCACGAATAACCAGTGGCAAAGGATTCTCAGGTTATCTGCATGAGATGAATCTCGTCGATTTGATTCAAACATTGGAAGTCGGTCAAAAATCAGCGATTATTAAGCTAAACTTCAACGACTACGACGCCCGAGTTTATGTTCGTAACGGAGAAATTTTCGACGCCCGATTTCTGGACCTCCCGGCGAACGATGCTCTCGCCAGGTTATTCTTATGGACAGAAGGCTCATATCAAGTAGAATTCACGAAAGAGGATTTCCCCAGAACTTTGAATCAACCCACGGAGAAGCTTTTATCAGAAGGAATCAAACGAAATGCCAGATGGGATCAAATAAAGAAAAATTTGCCCCCGCTGAATACCATTGTCGCCATTAACAAGATCGCTTACGAAGAAAACAGCATCTCAAACGATGAAAAGCAAATCATTCGCTTGATTAACAAACATGCAAAAATTTATGATATTATAACCAAAAGTCCATTGGATGATATAAAATCTCTTGAGATTGTGGATAATCTTTACAGGAAGGGGTATTTACAGGAGTCAAATAAAAATTACCAGGCTCAGCCTCAGAATCAGGTTGAACGCATCAAACAAAATTTGACCCGAGATCATTCGGAGAATCATAATGTTTCAGCTATCATTTCTAATCTCTTAAAAAAAAATAGCGATGCAAACATTTTGGAGATAGAAAAACGGAGGGATGACAGAAGACAATTGGTAGATCGCCGTCGGTATCACAGACGACGGAATGATATTCCGAAAGAGAATAAGATTTACCTGGACCGAACAGAACTACTTTTGATACGAGAGAAATTGCTTTAATAAGTGACTTTAATTACTTGGGTACAGCAAATGAGGATTGGTGAAGTCGCAGTTTTCAGCCCTCCGGGAAATGAAAAAGAAATCTTTATTAAGTCAATATGTGATAGCATAGAATCGGCAAACGAAAAAATTTGTTTTGGTCGTTTTCAGATAAACGAAGAGTTAAGTTTGCATCTATATGGAATCAGTGTTGACAAAGATGAAACTTCTATCTCATGGGATATGTTATCGTCAAAAATATTGGGTTATGTTTTTATATTCCGCTGGAAAGACGATAATTCACTCGACACAATAAAAGATGTGCTCGACTATTTTGCTGAAAACTATACTGCTCCAATCATTGTTTTAGCAAGTGTTGATGATAAAAGCGACATTCCCCTCCCTGAAAAATTTTATGGACCTGGTGGACTTTCAATCGATAGAAATATCCGCTTTCATTTCTGTCAAATAACAGATCCGGTCAGCTCGAAAAAGATCGTGGTTAATATTATTGATATTTTGCTCGAGAACATGCAGTAATACTCATTCAGTCAGCCAAAGGCGGATCTGCCTGTGGTATGATTATCCTGTCTAATATCTTTTTTAATACGTAGCTGAATTTATGGTATAAAGCGCTTAGGAAGCCAGTAAAACATGCGAGGTAGTCGTTCCGGATTTCTGAAAACACACAAAAAGGTTGAAATTCTCTTTCATCTCTTTCACGGAGGCAAAATAAGCTCGATGGTCGATGCTCTCGAAAATCGGGCAGTCGTTGAATTACATAAGTTTTTATGGGAAAAAACAGTGGAATTCGGCATCAAAATAAGAGGCAAGAACTTCAATCGCAAAGAAATCACACGCAAAATGACGCCGACAGCAGTCTATCAAAAAAAACATGCATGTTCGGAACATCCTTATTATTGTAAAGGCACCCATTGCATAAATATCAATCCGAAATGCGCGCGTGAAAAAATCAAAGAGCATGTGGATGTTATGGCAGAATCAATCTGGGAATACATAAATAGTGATGATTAAAAGAAAGTTCATTTACATTCCTTATTTTGGGGCAGTCTTTGCAGTACTCTGTTTTTCGATCTCTCACCTGTTTGCCCAATCATACCGATGGAACAAAATAGTCTCGGATCAATTCGTTGTCTTTTATCTCGATAATGACCGCAATGATGCCGAAGATATTCTGAGCAAACTTCAAGAAGAATATCCCCGCCTGAAGCAGGCAATCGGTGCGGAGCTCTTGGCGCCAATTAATATATATCTAAGCAATTCCGAACGCGTGTACAAACATATCGTGGGCAACAACCTTCCGGAATGGAGTGCCGGAGCCGCACTGCCGGCGCACCGGGTAATGGTTTTGAAATCCTATAATACGAATTCAGATTTCCGAAAGACTGCGATCCATGAACTAGTGCATCTGCTCATCGATGAGGCAATGAATTCTGTGCAGATTCCGCGCTGGCTTAATGAAGGACTGGCGGTCTATTTTTCAGGAGAGAAAAATTTTGCATCCACCTCTCTCATTTCCAAAGCCCTGATGACACAATCGATAATTGATCTTTCGGACATCGATTATGTGCTCACCTTTCATGAGAGCAAAGCACAACTTGCTTACCAGGAAAGTTATCTCGCTGTAAAATATCTGATCGAAAATTACGGTGTGCAAAGCGTGCGGGAAATTATCAAAAAGATAGCAATAACGAACGATCCTGATAAGGCATTCATGAGTGCCATTGGTATGGATATGTACAATTTTGAGTATGAGTGGTATCAGTACGTCAGAAAAAATTATCGCTGGCATTTTCTGGCGGAATTCGATACGTATCTCTGGATGTCGCTGCCGCTATTGTTCATTGTGATATATATCATTATTCGAATCCGCAATCGAAAAACATTGAAACGCTGGGAATCGGAGGAATCCTATTTCGATGAAGACGAAATATAAAATTGAATTCGCTCTCACCCATCTTGTTGGGTTTTTTGCAAAAACCCTGCCTCATAGATTCGCTTTAAAAACCGGCGATGCTATTGGCAGCCTGTTCTATCACCTGATTCGCGTGCGACGGGAAGTTGCTCTGAAAAATCTGCGCATCGCTTTTGGCAACGAGAAGAATGATTCCGAGTTAATGAAAATTGTTAAGGAAAACTATCAGCATTTTGGACGAGTATTGATGGAATTCGGGCGGATACCGCTGTTGAAACGAAGCACAATTTTGGAAGAAATACCAATTCACAACAGACAAATATTAGACGACGCAATTGGTCAGGACAGAGGCGTGGTGTTATTGAGCGGTCATTTCGGGAACTGGGAATATCTTGCTGCTGCAGCAGCCAATGTCGGCAGAAATTGCTATGCGGTCTTTAAACCACAGAAAAATAAAGCGGTGGACACGATCATAAAAGACTATCGCATGCATGTCGGAATTCATCCTCTGAAAATAAAAGAGGCTGCTGCAAAAGGAATTTTCAGAGCGATCCGTGAAAAATCGATAGCACTCATCGTCATCGATCAGGACGCAGGAAAGAGCGGCATGTTCATCGATTTCTTCGGAAAGCCGGCGTCTACTAATCGCGGAGCGGCATCGTTGATCATCCGGCTCCGTGCGCCAGTCGTGATGGGATTCGGGATTCGCGGGGAAAATGGTCGTACCGAAATCCATCTTGAAAAATTTCCGGATCCATCGATGTTTTCAAATGATGATGAAGGCATTAAAAATTTACTGACCGAATACAACAAAATATTGGAAAAATATATTCGTCAATACCCGGAGCAATACATGTGGATGCATAAACGCTGGCGGACGAAGAAGTTGAATTAGGTGGAAACCTTAGCTTTTTAATTTAATCTTTGTTAATCGATCAAATTTGCAAACCGCTGAAACGATTATCTCTGTTGTATTTCTCACCAAATGGGGCTGTATCAAAAGTCATTTTTTGGTGTCATTCCTGCGAATGAAAAATTCCCCTAACTTTTTAATAAATAAGCGATTTCGGGACAAGTCCGGAATGACATTTTGCAAAAAAAATCAGACTAATGATACAGCTCCCTCGTTCAACTGCCGGAATGAATCAACTAATTCTGCGCCCTTCTGGCAAAAATTTTTCTGAGCGATTTTATGAGTTTTTACTTTTAATTTTAAATTGCAGCTTGCCCCTCCCCTGAATCAATCTGAAAAATAACTTGTTTTTTTGATTAATTGTGTTATATTTATGACCGACTTGAAGGTATGGTGGTATGTGCTATATCTACGGATAGTTAGCAAATTAACAGAATTTCATTTTGGATGAATATGTTACCGGAGCTCTTATGAAAATTAGCGGATTCTCTTTTGTCAGAAATGGTGTGAAATTGTATTATCCTGTTGTGGAATCGATCCGGTCGATTTTGCCGATTGTGGATGAATTCGTGGTCGCCGTGGGCAAAGGTGATGAAGACGATCCCACACGGGATTTGATTGCGGCTATCGACGATCCGAAAGTGAAAATCATCGACACGGTATGGGAAGACCAATATTTTAAGAAAGGAATAATCAACGCAATTCAGACGGATATTGCAAAAGAAGCGTGCAGCGGCGACTGGCTGTTTTATGTTCAGGCGGATGAAGTGGTGCATGAAAAATATCTGCCGGTAATTCAGGCTCGCTGCGAAGAGCTGCTAAATGTGCAGAAAGTGGAAGGGCTGCTGTTCAAATACAAGCATTTCTGGGGGGATTACGAGCATTATCATGAAAGCCATGGCTGGTATCCGTATGAAATCCGCATCATCCGCAACCGACCGGAAATCCACTCTTTCGAGAGCGCGCAATCGTTCCGGCGTTTCGATTATTATGAAAATCCGCGCCAGTCCGAAGGACATCACAAGTTGAAAGTCGCGAAAGTCGACGCGGAAATCTACCATTACGGCTGGGTCCGTCCGCCGCATCTGATGCAGACGAAACGCCGCGCATTCCATTCCATTCACTGGGGACCGAGTAAAGCCAAAAATCACTATGATCAGGCGCCCACAGAATTTGACTTTGGTCCGCTGGACCGGCTGGAAAAATTCACCGGCACGCACCCAAAAGTGATGCAGGAGATGATCAGCAAAATGGACTGGAAAGATAAATTGCAGTATTCGGGCAAAGTGAATCCGTACCGCGAAAAAAGCAAGCACGAGCGGTTCAAATATCGTTTTCTGACGTTTCTGGAAAAGAATTTCAATCGCGGGAAACAGATCGGGGGATTTAAAAATTATATTTTGCTAAAGGATGTATAAAATGACTGATGAGCTCATATTCAAAAAATCTCTGGAAATCAAGGCGCCACCGAAAAAGGTGTGGGATGCCTTGACGAATCCGGCGATGACGCTGAAATATATGTACTGCGAAGTGCAATCCGACTGGAACGTCGGCAGTCAAGTAATTTGGAAGGGCTATCACGACGGTAAAGAAGTCGTGTTTGTCAGGGGGAAGATCACCGCGATCAAGCCGCAGAAGCTGCTGCAATTTACGTTGTTCGATCCCAACAAAGGGATTGCGGATGTGCCGGAGAATTACGTGCTGGTCACTTATGAATTGAATGCCCTGAATGA
>WJJN01000705.1 GCA_014729735.1 Candidatus Zhuqueibacterota bacterium | reverse complement strand
TGTTTCTGCGCCAGATCACCCATCACATCTTCGCTTGAAATGAGACGGTTGTTCGCCGTATCCTGCTGTAATTCAAAATTTGTCAGTTGCTCATAAACCCGTCGATATTTTTTAGAACGCTGAACAGCCATGCCGACATCCTCCTGCATGGGATTTATGGTTCGATAAAATCCTTTGATTCCCGGGCAACAATTTTGCTGAGAAATAGCAATCCAATCAAATTCGGCACCGCCATAATCGCATTAAACGTATCGCCGATATTCCAGACAATATCCAGATATTTGCCCGTCATTAATGCGCCGAAGAACAACAGCGCGATGAAAACGATCCGATACGGCGTATGCGATTTTACGCCCCACATATAGCCAATGCACTGTTCTCCGTAATATGCCCATCCGAGCAGAGTTGTATACCCGAATAAAAACGATCCGAGCGCAATGATCAATCCGCCCGAAGGGATCGTCGTGTTAAAAGCTTCTACTGTTAAAGCGGTACTCGAAAGTCCGCCGGCAGTCAGATCATAGCCGATTTTTGTTGCTGTTTCATGGACCTGTGGCGGAAGCGCGGCGATTTTTTCTGCCGATAATTTCGTACCTATCTGAATTAATTCAACGCCAGCGGCTGGCGTTAGTTTCCAGACGCCGGTGACGACGATGGTGAGTGTGGTAATGGTATTTACCAGAATCGTATCAATAAAAACGCCGGTCATTCCCAGCAGCCCATTGAATCGGGGATCAGGAGATTTTGCTGCGCTCTGCGCAATCGCGGCTGAGCCGAGCCCGGCTTCATTTGAAAGCACGCCCCGCCTTACGCCGAGACTGATCGCTTTCTGAATGGATGTGCCTATCAGTGCTCCGCCTGCAGCTTGCAAGGAAAATGCCGATCTTAAGATAAGCATAATGGCATTATCCAGTTCTGTATATTTCACCGCTAAAATGATCAGCGCACCACCGATATAGAACAGGATCATCGTCGGGACGAGCTTTTCCGCCACCGCGCCGATGCGCTTGATACCGCCAATGATTACTACTCCCACGAGCAGCGTGATCGCCACTGCACTTATCATTGTCGGCACATTGAATTGTGCTTTCATCGCCAGCGCCATGGAGTTGGACTGCATCATATTTCCGGTGCCGAACAGCGCCGTCATACCGCCACAGATTGCAAAAAGCAATCCCAGGAATTTAGCAATAGAGCGGTTTTTGATGCCATAGCGGCAATAATACATCGGACCGCCAGCCATGGAACCGTCTTCGGCGACTTTACGGAATTTCACGCCTAAAAAGCATTCCGCGTATTTCGTTGCCATGCCGAAAAAGCCGGAGATCCACATCCAAAACGGAGCACCAGGTCCGCCGGTTGCAATCGCTGCGGCAACACCTGCGATATTTCCATTTCCAACGGTTGCTGCCAGCGCGGTCATCAATGCTGCGAACGGCGATATGTCGCCCTCTGTGTCTTTAAGCACTTTGCTTTTTTTGCCGCCCTGAAATAAATATCTTATTGAAAGCAAGAACTTTCGCACCTGCAGCGCACGTGTCATCACAGTCAGCAAAATTCCCGTTCCCACCAACAGAACGATCATCCAGTTGCCCCACATAAAACCAACCACATCCTGTGAAAGAACTAACAGCCATTCCAGAAAAGCGTTCATTTTTCCTCCTGATCAAGGCGTGTTTATATTATACGCTCAATATTTTATAGTACAACAACTGTTAACTATTAGCTGTTGGTTCTCCTGATTTTAACAAAACACCCTAAGCCAATAGCCAAAAGCAAGGTATTAAAATAAAACAAAAATACCGTCATTGTCAAGATTTTTTTGGTCGATAGATGAAGTTCTGGTGATTGGGTTTTTCTTTTCGCGCGGCAATGCAAATTAAACCGCACAGGAACGGAGATCACAAATGTGAAATAGTTGCGTGATCTCCGCGGATTTTGAAAATTGTGGTTGAGTTGTAATGCTGATTAACGCTTTTCCGTTGCCACGAGGATTTCTTCCAGAAAATAGAGCTTTTCATCCCCATATTCCCAGACAAGCAATCCGGTTGTAGTGTGTTCACGATTATCCGGTATGCCCCAACTTTTCTCGACCATTTCCATAGTCATTCCTTCAATCACTTTTTTTTCTTCAACAGTCGCTGTTTCCTTCTTTTCAGTCGACACTATTTCCGGTTCGTGATTGCCAATAAGGAGCGGCATCTCATCCGGCGACTTTTCTTTTTTGATTAACTTTTGCAACGATACGCAATTTGCAACAAACAATAATGCCAGACAAACAGTGATAATCTTTTTCATTTCATAATCCTCTATTTGATGATTCACTGTTTAAAATATCGGCAGATTGTTATCAAAATTTAGCATATTTTAAAAAATAATCACATGTGTTTGTATGCGTTAACTTTACACCGGAATCCCGCAAGACATCTTCCAGCGCAGCGATTAATTCTGCATCTGCTTTCAAATCGACGCGCCCCAGGTGTCCGATACGGATCACCCGGTCGTTCAAAATGCTCTGTCCTTTAGAAATGATGTAGCCGTATTTTCTTTTTAATTCCGTTACTATTTTGTTCGCAGAAAAATCAACGGGGATTTCTATTACTGTTACTGAATCGGAAGGATTTGGAGGCAGGATTTTCAATCCCAGAAATTCGACTGTTTTCCGAAAGGCGTCAGCCAGTTTCCGATGATCGTCCCAAATTTTTTCGATGCCCTGCTGACGAATCTCTGCAATCGCCTGCTGCATACCATAGAACAGTGAAATAGCCGGCGTAAATGCAGAACCGATTCCCTTTACAACAGCATCTTTCGCCTTTTGGAAACTGAAATAGTAGGTTGATAATTTTGAATGTTGTACAAAGTTCCAGGCGTTTTCATTCAGGCTCATGAAAATCAATCCCGGCGGATTTTCAAGTCCCTTGTTCGATGCTGTTATTGCGACATCGATATCCCAG
>WJJN01000704.1 GCA_014729735.1 Candidatus Zhuqueibacterota bacterium | reverse complement strand
TCCATGAACTATATTCTAAAAAAAGTTAAAAATAATTCTTTCAGCGAGAATAAACCTTCCTGTATAGATGATTTAAAAGAGTACACCGATTTTTTTAACTCAATTGTGCCTTTAATAAATGCAGACGGGGATAAAAGACGTATATTGGACAAATTTTTAATGTGTTTAGGTCAATCTATTAAAAAAGATAATAGTTCAAGGACAAGAATAAAAACTTCTTATTCTGAGACAGAAGTATATGAATCTAAAGTTTTTTGGACAGATAAAGTTCGGATTACTGCAAACGCTGACAGGTTATTTCTACAATTTCTTGAATCAATTGAAAATGATTACGGTGCAAATTTTCCTGAAAAATTTTCAATTGCTGAGGTAGTTAAGAGAATTTCGTTTGAAACGTCTGAAATAGGAATACAGGCTGCATATGACTTCGCTGTTTTAGCAATGTTCAGTGGTCAAAGAAGGAGAGATTATTTTGTTTTTGAAAAACCTGATTTAAAGGTATTTTTTACAGTGCAAGCACGTAATCCCAATCGAAATAATAGAATCTGGAATAACTACTTAGATGAAATTGTAAGCATCAATCCGAAGTATATAATCTCATAGTTGAGTAACAGAATGTATACGATTACCATGAGTCCTGGTTTTAAATATTAAGCGGGGAAAATAGATGGGGAAAAAAGAAGCGAAGGCTCGGATTAAGATTAACATGCTGCTGGAAGAGGCTGGCTGGCGGTTTTTTGATGATGAACAGGGTAAAGCTAATATCGTTTTGGAAAATTATTCCAAGAACTCAGAAAAAAAAGAGGCTACACGCTTAGAGAGTACTGCCGGACATTTGCCAAAGACCCGGGCAATATCAGCAAAATGGAGCGGGGTATTATTCCGCCGCCAACAAACCATGATGAATTAAGAAAACTTGCTTTGTCTTTGGGCTTGAAAGAAGATTCTGATGAACGGGATGATTTCTTTACAGTCGCAAATGTAAGCTCCGGTCGGATTCCCCAGGAAATAATGTCCGATGAAGAAGTATTACCGCATCTGCCTGTTTTATTGAGAACAATTCATGGTCAGAAATTAACAGAAGATAAATTGAGATCATTAATCGAGATCATTAAAAAAGAGTAATCAAAATGCCATTAAAGAATTGGAAAGCCCCTTTCTATTCTTACGACGATAATAGCATCGATCAAAAGCAATATAGTTTTTGGAATTGCATGCGAATAACTTCGCCGGTCTTGTATTAGTGCCGGAACATCATCTAAAAGAAAAATATTATCAAGCTGTTGAGCTAATTGCCGGCAGTGGTTTCGATAAAAATGAGAATGCCGAAATGTTCAACGAATATGTTTCAAGCTGGCTGAAAGAGCAGTTTAAAGTTGCCAGCGGTACAATCCAACGAAGAATGAAATACGACAAACTCGGGCTGTGAGGTGATCACTAAAATCAATAAAGAAAATCATGGACATCCACTCAATAAAAAAATAGTACGCAGAAGTTGATAAGATTATTCATTTTGGCGGGAGCAGGAAGGAGATGTCGATTCGGAATGCGTTTTATGTGCTGCTGAATGAATATGCAAAGCAAAAGGACCTGGTGCTGGTGGCAGAGGTGACTGTTAAGACCAAAGAAGGCAAAAACGTGATGCCGGACGGGACGCTGAAAGATATGCTGCGCCAGGATTGGGGCTATTGGGAAAGCAAGGACGTTGAAAATAAATTAGCAGATGGCTTGCGGAAGTATTATTTGGATCAGATCAATTGATTTAGTACCCTTGCGAAGGTTTTGAACCTTCGCAAGGGGGCATGGCATAAATTTTTGTTGATTTATTTCAAATTTATGATTAAGTTATGTTTGAACAGATGTGAGAGGATATCAAAAGACTCTGGAATTATCGAAAATATCCTGGCGCTGTATCATAAATCTGATTTTTTTGCAAAATGTCATTCCTGGATTGTACCGAAATCTCCTAATTTTAAAAAAGCTAGGGGATTCCTGCATTCGCAGGAATGACACCCAAAAATGACTTTTGATACAGCCCCAGGGTGGTTAAAATCAGGAGATGTTATGCAAAGTTTGAAAGAAGAAATAATGTCTGAAATTTCAGATATTCCTGAAAATGAAATGCCCGACTTAATTCAAATCATTCGAATTTTCAAGAGGCAACGGAAAGGCAAAAAATCAGGATTTGCGCATTTGAATAAGTGGAGAGGCGGATTAAAAGATTTAAAGTTGAGCTCCGTCGATTTGCAGCATAAGATTTCCGATATATGGGGGAAAAATTATGTATCTGATTGATACTAATATTTTCCTCGAAATTTTATTGGAACAAGAAAAAGCAGATAATTGTATTCAATTTTTTGAGCAATTATCCAGGCAGGGTGATCTTTGCCTGGTTACTTCATATAGCCTTCACTCCATTGAAACAATCCTTACAAATTTAAAGCGTTATGATGTCTTAATCAACTTTTTGGAAGATCTTATAGGCAATATTAATATTCGTCCGTATCAGACAACTCCGGAAGAAGAGCTTGAAATTATTCAAAATATTTCAAAGTTTAATCTCGATTTTGATGATTCGCTGCAATACTATGTAGCAAAAAAAGT